>NZ_DBJD01000058.1:46546-54760 GCF_002297065.1 Treponema sp. UBA785
TTCGGCTGTTTTTATCTTACATCCTGTCGAGTTTTTACTAAAAAAATGAAAGTTTTCTTCAGCGTTTACCGTCTTCATAAGCGGTAAAAACCGGCTTTCTAAATTTTTGTCCACATTTTAAAGATTTTCTTTTTTATTTACAAGTTTAAACCGGCATAAGTATAACCGGCGTCTGCAATCGCCCTTTCAAATTCGCTTTCTGGAACGTTTTTCGAAAGCTTTACCGTAACCTGCGAAGTCTTGTGGTCTGGCGAGGCTGTCTCTACGCCTTCGATTTTTTCAAGCGCTCTTTTTACGTGATTTTCACAGTTGCAGCACATCATTCCTTCTACTTTTAATGTTTTTTCTGTTAATTCTGCCATTTTTTCGGCCTCCTGTTTATTTTTATTTTCCGCAGAAACTACATTTTGTGCAGTTAAAGCGGATTTTTTGCTTTTTTTATTTTTTGAATTCCTCAAATTGAAAAAATTCAATCTGAGCGCATTTATTACAACACAAAAACTTGAAAGGCTCATTGCCGCCGCTCCAAGCATTGGATTCATTTCCAGACCAAAAAGCTTTATGTATGCGCCTGCGGCAATTGGAATTAAAAGAATATTGTAAAAAAATGCCCAGAAAAGGTTTTCGTGAATATTTTTTACAGTTTTTTGGCTGAGCCGGATTGCGCGGCTTACGTCCAGAAGACTGTTTTTTATAAGGACAACATTTGCCGCATCTATTGCAACATCTGTTCCAGAGCCGATAGCCATTCCCGTGTCTGCCGCTGTAAGAGCCGGGGCATCGTTTATTCCGTCTCCGACCATGCAGACTTTTCCTTTTTTCTTGAATTCGAGAACTTTTTCCGCTTTTTTGTCTGGAAGAACGCCTGCAATCACTTCGTCAACGCCTGCCTGAGCTCCGATCGCGCGGGCTGTTTTTTCGTTGTCGCCTGTGAGCATTGCGACAAAAATTCCCATATTTTTTAATTCTTCTATGGCTTTTGAGCTGTCGCTTTTTATTACATCTGCCACGGCTATAATGCCTAAAAGCCTGTCTTCTTCTGCAAAAAATAGCGGGGTTTTTCCTTGCTCTGCAAATTTTTCCGCAAGAATTTTAGGCTTTTCGCTTATATTAGAAAGTTTTGACTGAATAAAGCTCAGGTTTCCGCCGTAAATTTTTTTCCCTTCAAGTATTGCCGAAAGGCCGTTTCCGGGAATGGCTGTAAATTCAGAAGTTGGCTTTAACTCAATTTTTTCTTCTCCGGCTTTTTTTAACACTGCCTTTGCAAGCGGATGTTCGCTTTTTGATTCGAGCGAGGCGGCTTTTTCTAAAAGCTCGCGTTCAGAAACTTCAAATGCAAAAATGTCGGTTGCAAGAGGCTCTCCTTTTGTGATTGTTCCTGTTTTGTCCAAGATTACAATTTTTGACTTTCCTGTCTGTTCAAGCGCAGCGGAGGTTTTGAACAGAATCCCGTTTTTTGCGCCGATTCCGTTTCCGACCATTATTGCGACTGGAGTTGCAAGACCGAGCGCGCAAGGGCAGCTTACGACAAGAACGGTTATTGCGCGGTTTAGGGCGAATGAAAACTCTTCGCCTGCAAAAATCCAGGCCAAAAATGTAAAAATCGAAATTAAAATTACTGCCGGAACGAAAATTCCAGAAACTTTGTCCGCAATTTTTGCAATCGGAGCTTTTGTCGCGGCGGCGTCGCTTACCATTTGAATTATCTGCGAAAGAGTTGTGTCTTCTCCGACTTTTACGGCCCTGCATTTTATAAATCCTGTCTGATTTAAAGTTGCCGCGCAGACCTTGTCGCCGTTTTTCTTGTCAACAGGAATCGATTCTCCTGTGAGCGCAGATTCGTTTACAGAGCAGCTTCCTTCAATAATAATTCCATCGGCAGGAATATTTTCTCCAGGGCGGACTACAAAAATATCGTCTTTTTGAACTTCTTCGATTTTGACAGTTTTTTCTGCTCCGTTTTTTAGGATAACCGCGGTTTTTGGAGAAAGCTTCATAAGGCTTTTAAGCGCGTCTGTTGTCTTTCCTTTTGAGATTGACTCTAAGAGCTTTCCGACTGTTATAAGAGTTACAATCATCGCCGCGCTTTCAAAATAAAAACCGTTCATAAGTTTTAGAGTGCGCGCGCTGTCCATTAGCAAAACCGAATCCGTCATCTCAAAAAGCACAAAAACGCTGTAAACAAACGAAACTCCGGAGCCAAGGGCAACGAGAGTGTCCATGTTAGGCGCAAGATGAATAAGACTTTTAAATCCAGAAACGAAGAATTTTTTATTTACGAGCATTATGAGAGCCGAGAGAACCATCTGTAAAATTCCCATTGCGACGTGATTTCCGCCGTTTTTGGTAAGCCAGGCTGGAATCGGCCAGCCAAACATCATGTGTCCCATGCTAAAATACATTAAGACTGACAGCAGCAAAACCGACCAGACGAGCCTTTTTTTTAAGAGCGGAGTCTCGCTGTCTTCGGACGGAGTCTGGCCTTGAATTGAATGGCTTTCTTTTGATGAGAATTTCTGCGCTTTGTAGCCGGCTTTTTCGACAGCATTTATTATTTTTTCGGAAGAGGCTTCTCCTTCGACTCCCATGGAATTTGTCAGAAGGCTTACCGTGCATGAATTGACTCCCGGAACTTTTAAAACCGCTTTTTCAACTCTTGCAGCGCAGGCCGCGCAGGACATTCCAGTTACTATGTATTTATCCATAAATTTTCCTTTTGCTATTTCATAAGCTTTTGAAGAATTTCCACAAGCTCGCCGACGGTTTCTGTTTTTCCGTCTTTAATATCGTTCACTACGCAGGAATTTATGTGTTCTGCCAAAAGAACTTTGTTGAACGAGTTTAACGCCGCATTCACCGCCGAAACCTGAATTAAAATGTCCGGGCAATAGGCGTTGTTTTCGAGCATTTTTTTGATTCCCCGAATCTGGCCCTCAATACGGCTGAGCCTGTTTGAAAGAATCTTAAATTCTTCCGGACTTCGTTCTTTTGTTCTTGCTGAGCAGCAGCATTTGTTTTTTGATTCCATTAGGATTTCCTTTCTTTTTATATTTTTTCCAGAAAATATATAATACCTCTATGGGGTATGTGTCAATAGAGTTGTCCTGAAAAACTGTATCTAAGAAACCGCAATATTGTTATATTGAATATATGACTCGGAAAATTTTTAAATTTTTTTTAACGGCCTTTTTTTTGTGCGGCGCGGTTTTTGTCTTGCCTGCCCAAAAGACTTCTGTTCCGTCGCTTTTTAAGTATAAGCTCGAAAACGGACTTGAACTTTTTGTAATGGAAAATGATTCTGCTCCGCTTGTTTACATCGAAATTGCCGTAAAAGCCGGAGCTGTTGCCCAGACGCCGGAAAACGCGGGGCTTTTTCATCTTTACGAGCACATGATGTTCAAAGGAAATGCAAAATACGCAAATCAAAAGGAGGCGTATGCCGCTTTGAATAAAATGGGCGTTTCTGAGTGGAACGGAACGACTTCGATTGACCGCGTAAATTATTTTTTTACAGTGCCGTCGGGACTTTTAAAAGACGGACTTGAATACTGGTCTTATGCAATCCGCACTCCGCTTCTTGACGAAAAAGAGCTCGAAAACGAGAAATCTGTTGTTTTGTCGGAAATAGAAGGCGGAATGAGCGAGCCGGGAAGAATTTTCGGCGCAGGAGTTTTTAAAAATCTTTTTTTTGAATGTCCCTGGAAAACCGACACTTCCGGCGATCCAAAAATCATAAGAAATGCGACAGCGGAAAGCCTTAAAAAAATTCAGGAAGAATATTATGTTCCTGCAAACACCGGACTTTTTGTCGGAGGCGATGTAAAGCACGAAGAAGTCTATTCTCTCGTAAAAGAAATTTACGGCGGCTGGCAGAACGGAAAAAACGCCCAAATTGGAAAGAAAATCGAAACTTCGTCAAAAACTCCATTTTCGGCCATAAAAAAGCTTGTCTTTGCCGATCCTCAAAATTCAAAGGGAATAAGCAGAATTGTTTTTTATCTGCGCGGACCTGACGCCCAGAGCGACGAGAATGACACTTATGCGGCAGATGTCTGGTCGTATCTCCTTTCAAACCCGTCTGGAAATTTTATTTCCGGGGCAATACAAAATAAAGAACTGAATATTCCAGATGCGGATTATATCGGCGGCTCGTATTCGACAATGCGGGCTAGCGGAGTTATAAGTTTTTCTGCCGCTTTTATGAATGATGAAAAAATTTCACCACAAAAAAGGGCGCAGCTTATTCTTGACTACTGGAACACGCAGGCAGTGGACGATATGCTCAAAAGCGGAACTGGATACGACGAAAAAGACATAAAAAGCGTAAAGGGCAGGCTTGAAGACAGCAGAACCTATTCAATGGAAACCGCTTCTCTTTTTTTACGGGGCTTTTCTTCGGAATGGGCTTCTTCTGGTGCGGATTATGCTCTTTCTTATGACGAAAATATTTTAAAAGTTGAAAATAAAGATGTCCGCTCTTTTGTTGAAAAATATATAAAAGATAAAAAAGGGCTTGCCGTTCTTTTTGTAAACCCGGAATATTACAGGGAAAATAAAAAAGAATTTGAAAAAGACGGCTGGCAGGAGCTTAATGCAGAAAATGCCCGCTGGTGGAAATAAATCCGCTCTAAAAAGGCATTTTTCGGAGGAAAATAATGAAGATTATAAAAAAAGCATTTTTTGTTTTGCTTGCGGCACAAATATTTTTTCTTGCAGGCTGCGCCTCGTCTCCAAAAAACGAAAAAGACGCTTATTATGAAGAAAATGTAAAAGATTTTTCGCAATATGAGTTAAAAAACGGAATTCCAGTGATTTTTAAAAAGACGAACGGCGGACAGGTTTTTGTTTTGCGCACGGTTTTTGAAGGCGGAACTCCGCTTGTAAGTCCAAAAATGGCAGGAATTGAAGGCCTTGCACTTGAGCTTATGTTCCACGGAAGCAAAAAATTTTCGTACGAAGACATTCAAAACATGCAGTACGGAATTTCTTTTTCGATGAGCGCTTCGAGCGGACGCGATTACAGCGTCGCCGGAATAAAATGCCTCCAAAAAGACTTGGATGGCGTTCTCGAAGTCTATGCCGATTCAATAAATTCGCCGGCTTTTTTAGAAAACGATTTTAAGCAGATGATGCTTAACGAAGAAGATTCTCTTGTGCGCTCAAAATCTGATCCGAGCGGCCAGCTTGGAATTGAGCTTGAAAAAACGGCGTTTGGAAAAACTTCTTATGCAAGCTCGGCCTCTGTAACCGAAGAGTCGTTAAAGCTTATTACTTTGGACGAAATTAAAAATCACCATAAAAAACTTTTGGATGCAAAAAGAATAAAATTTGTCGTTGTCGCAAATATGGACTTGGACGGACAGAAAAAACTGGTCGAAAAGCTCAATTCTTATTTTGGGGCGATTCAAAAAGGAAGCTACAAATCTCCGGAAGTTGGAGAGATTTTGGTTGAAGGCGAGGATATTTTCCTAAAAAATGAGCAGGCTGGAACTTCTGGCTATTCAATCGGATTTTTTAACTGTCCAGAGCGGTATGATCCGGATTATGTGCCTTTTGCAATTTCTCTTATGTATTTGGATGATATATTTTTTGACCAGGTGCGCGAGAAAGCAGGCGCTGTTTACTCAATCGGAACGGGCGTTCTTGGCGGAAAGCAGATGCTCGGAGCGATAAGCGCTTACAAAATAAGCGATACGGAAAACATTCATTCGTTGATTTACAAGGCGATTGAAAGTTTTCCGGGCGAAAAGCAGGTTGAAGAAAAACTAGAGCAATACAAAAACAAATACATTACGACATTGTTCGATTCGAGCCAGAGCGGAACAGGAGTAGCCGCAAATATTATTACTTCGCTTGAATATTCAGGAAAACCGGACACATATCTAAAACGCTCTTCTCAAGTGCAGAACGTAAGCGCAGGACAGGTTTATTCTGCATTTAAAAAGTACATATCGCCAGAGTCAAAAAATAAAATCCGCTGGATTACGGTTACAAAATGAGAAGCCTTTTTGGCAAAAAAAGGCTTTTTATAGAATTTGTTTTGATTTTAAGGTACTATGAATCCGAGGTGGTTTTTATGAAAGTTGCGATTTTTTTTGGCTCTAAATCAGACAAAGATACTATGAAGAAAGCGGCAGACGTTTTAAAGGAATTTGGAATTGAATACAAGGCTTTTATTCTGTCGGCTCACCGCGCAGGCGCGCTTTTGCACGAAACTGTAAAAAAAGTTGAAGATGAAGGTTTTGAAGTGATTATTGCAGGAGCCGGACTTGCGGCGGCTTTGCCGGGTGTTATTGCAGGAGCAACGACACTTCCTGTTATTGGAGTTCCGCTCGAATGTGTAAATCCCGGAGTTTCTAACGGTCTGGGCGGAATGGACGCGCTTCTTTCTATTGTGCAGATGCCTCCGCAAATTCCGGTTGCGACAGTCGGAATAAATTCTGCAAAAAACGCGGCTTACCTTGCGGCGGAAATTCTTTCGATAAAATATCCAGAGCTAAAAGAAAAACTTGCGGCTTTCCGCAAAAAGCTTGCAGATGAAGCCGTGGCTTCCGGTCTTGGCGTTGCGTTTTAGCGCATAATGACACAAGAGCGAAAAATTGATATTATAAAAAAATCTTAGCCCGCACTGGAGCAGCGGCGTTAGCCGGTCCGAAGGACTGAGGGTTACCGAACTGCGCAAGCGCGGCCGGGAACGAAAAATGCGCTCCAAATTATTGAGGAAAAATATGGCGACAATTGACTACAAAGATTCTGGCGTTGATGTTGAAGAAGGTTACAACGCTGTAAACGAATACAAGGTTCATGCAAAGCGCACCCGTATTCCTGGACTTTTGACGGATTTGGGAAGCTTTAACGGAATGTTTGAAATTCCTGCCGGCTTAAAGCATCCGGTCGCTGTTTCTGGCACTGACGGTGTGGGCACAAAGCTCGACATTGCTTTTCAGATGGGAAAATACGACACTGTTGGAATTGACTGCGTTGCAATGAGCGTAAACGACATTTTGTGTTCCGGTGTAAAGACTTCGTTCTTCTTGGACTATGTTGCCTGCGGAAAACTCGACGCAAAAGTTGCCGGACAGCTTGTAAAAGGTGTTGCCGACGGCTGCGTTGATGCCGGATGCGCGCTTCTGGGCGGAGAAACCGCCGAAATGCCTGGTTTTTACGATGACGGAAAATACGACCTTGCCGGTTTTGGCGTAGGTTTTGGCGAAAAAGAAAAAATGATTACCGGCGACAGAATCGAGGCCGGGGATGTTTTGATTGGGCTTTCTTCGACAGGATGCCACTCAAACGGATACTCTCTTGTCCGCAAGCTCGTAAAGGATTTTAACGAAGACTTTAACGGAAAACCGATTGGAGAAGTTTTGCTTACTCCGACACGCATTTATGTGCGCCCTGTTATGGACGCTTTGGAGACATTTGGCGAAAAAATCCACGGAATGGTTCATATTACAGGCGGAGGCTTTTATGAGAATGTTCCTAGAATGTACAAAAAAGGCGCGAACCTTGTAAGCGTAATCAAAAAGGACAGCTGGGAAAAGCCTGCGATTTTTGCCGAGCTCGAGCGCCGCGGAGCAGATCCGGAAGGCATGTGGGGAACATACAACATGGGAATCGGACTTGTTCTTGCCGTTAAAAAAGAAGATGCCGATGCGATTGCCGAGCATTTTAACAAAAAAGCTGCTGATTTTGCGACAGATGTCCACAAGAAACTTGGAATTCCAGATATGAAGGCCTATAAAATCGGCTATGTAAAAGCTTCTGAGCACGATTTGGGAGCAGACCTTAAAGGCTCGCACGAAGCAACAGTTCTTGAATAGAATTAAAAAATATTTTGTATGATAAGAAACCGGCTTAAATTCTGTTTTTGCCGGTTTTTTTATGCCTGTCCAGTTTTTTCTTTCAATGTTTGGTTTTCGGACACTTTTTTATTATTGCTTGATGTAAAGACGTAAATCCGGAAAGCGCCGCAAGCCTTGCAGGAAAATGTTGCAGGACTGACAGGAGAATGTTGCAGGACTTACAGAAAGATATTTACATACTGTCAGGAAAATGCCGCAAGCCTTACAGAAAGATATTTACATACTGTCAGAAAGATGCCGCAAGCCTTGCATATGGGATTATCGGGTCAAGCCCGATAATGACAAGAAGTCCAGCCCGATAATGACAAGAAGACAAGCCCGATAATGACATAAAATTATATGCGTGAGG
>NZ_DBJD01000095.1:0-6049 GCF_002297065.1 Treponema sp. UBA785
GTAGTTGCAGCTGGAGCAGGTTCTGGAAAAACGACAGTTCTTTCGCTCCGATATTTGAATTTGATAAAAAAATACAAATACAACGTTGAGCAGATTTTGACTTTGACTTTTACAAAAAAAGCTACGGTCGAAATGTCCTCGAGAATTTACAACGTCTTAAAAAAAGAAGCGCCCGAGCAGGCTGCGAATTTTTATAAGGCGAATATAAAAACTTTGGACAGTTATTGTAATAGCGTCGCAAAACTTGGTTGCCGTTTTTACGGAATAAGTCCAGATTTTGTTCAAGATGATGAAAGCATAAAAACTCAGGTAAAGGCAAAAGCCCTGCCCTTTTTGCTTGAACATCGCGACAATGAAACTTTAAAAGAGTTTATAAAAGTTCAAGATTACGAGGCGGTTGCAGACAAACTCTTTGTTGAACCGATTCTTGTCCATTCAAAAATTGCAAATCCCATAGATTTTCGTGAGGATTTTAAAAAGCAGTTTGCAAAAATTGTTCAGGAATGGAATAAAACAGTTCATAAAATTTCAGAAATTTTGAACGAAATTGAAAGTTTTGAAGATGAATTTTCGGGAAACCGGGAAAGCAAGTCGTTTGAATCGTATATAAAAGAAAAAAATAAAAATGTTTCTCCAGAAATTGTAGAAATTACGGACGAAAACATCGAAACTCAAAATTTTTCGTTAATAAAAGAATATGCAGAAAAAATAAACGGAATAAATTATTCAAAACCGAGGGTAAAATCGGCAGAAGTTGATTTGCTTAAGGAAAATATTGATTTATTTCGCTCTGCAAAAAGCGATTTGCTTTCGCTTGCAAATTATATTTACGGAATTCCATATTTGGAAAAAATTTTGCCTCTTCTGGAAGAATTTCAAGAAATTGTAATGAATGTAAAACGCTCATCAAACTGTCTGACTTTTGCCGACGTTTCTAATATGGCATTGCAGATTCTTTGCGATTATCCGGAAATTCGTGCCATGGAAAAAGAAAAATATAAAGCAATTATGATTGATGAATTTCAGGACAATAACCTGGATCAGCGCAATATGCTTTTTCTTCTGGCAGAAAAAAAAGAAAGAATGGAAAAAGGCGTTCCGTCGGTTGAAGAGCTTGAAAAAGAAAAATTGTTTTTTGTTGGCGACGAAAAACAGAGTATTTATCGCTTTCGTGGCGCAGATGTTGAAGTTTTTAATAATCTTGCAAAAGATTTTTCTGATGGAACTTTGCAAATGTACACAAACCATCGTTCAAATCCAAAATTGATTTCTGCATTTAATACGATTTTTGGAGGCGATTTGTATTCTGACAAAAATGCAAAAAATGTTGAATTTGCGGTAACTCCGCCGTCTGTTTTTTTTAATGAACGTCAGCAAAAAAATAATTACGAAATTCCGCCTTACGAGGCAATTTATCATTCTGTTTTGCCAGACGAAAAAAAACTCGAAATCGAAGAAAAAAATGAAAATTCAAAAAGAAGAGTAAATCTTGCTTTTTACGAAAAAAATACCGAAGCTCCAAATGGATTTTTTACCGGAACTTTTGCCGAAGCCGAATGGGTTGCTCAAAAAATTGCTGAAAAGCACGGCGAAGGGTATGATTTTTCGGATATGGCGATTTTGCTCAGGTCATATTCAAAACAAGCTGTTTTTGAACGCGCATTTTTGCGTCATGGAATTCCGTACAACACAGAAACCTTAAAAGGATTTTTTTCTGACGGGCCAGTTAGCGACATTGCCGCTTATTTAAAGCTTTGTGCATATTCTGACGACAGAATGGCATACGGAAAAGTTTTGAGTTCCCCTTTTGTAAATTTAACAGTGACGGAAACGGAAGCGGTTCTTTCCTTAAAGCAGGATGTTTTTTCTGACGAAAGTGCAGAAATTTTGCAGGAAGATTCTTTGATTCGTTTTAAGAATGCCGCAAAATTTTATGAGGAAGTTAAGGAATTTGCAAAAGAAAATTCACTTGCAAAAACTGTTTCAAAACTCTGGTATGAATTTGGTTATCGGTTTGAAACAATGTGGAACGAAACTGTCAAAATGTACGAAAAACTTTACGACCTTTTGTTTGCGCTTGCCCGCGAAGGCGATGAAAAGAATTTAAATCTTGGCAGTTTTGTCGATTATTTGTTTGAATACGAAGAAGAAAAGTCAAAACTTGAAATAAATGTTCCTGTCGAAAAATCAGAAGGCGTTCATATTATGACGGTTCACAAAAGCAAAGGCCTTGAATTTAAAATCGTCTTTATTTGCGACACTCAACGAGGTTCTGTAAACGAAAAAAGCACGGTTCCTGTTTATTACAGCTCAAAATTTGGTTTTGCGCTTAATACTCCGACGTATTTTAAAGATTCAAAAAACTATTTTTATACTCTCGCAAAAAACGAAAATGAATTAAAAGAATGTGCGGAAATGCGTCGTCTGACTTATGTTGCCCTAACTCGCGCGGAAGACGAAATTTTTATTACAAACAGCAGTTACGAAGTTCCAAAAGATGTTGAAGAATATTTGCCAGGCGGAACAAAAAATGCCGATTCAATTTATAAAGTTCTTGCTCCAGTTATCGATTTTTACAGTAAAAAGGACGAAAGTGGAAATTCAAATTATCAAGAAGCCTCGCCTTTTTCTAAAATTGAAATAATTAAACCTTTTTCTCAAGGCGAAGTTTTTTCGGAACAAAAACGCCCGAATACTCAAAAAGCAAAAATTGACTTTGTAAAAGCGCTTTCAAAACAAAGTCCTTACGAAAGTTCGCAAATTCTAAAAAAAGATCAAGTTGAAAAAATTTATGTTTCTCCGAGCAAACTTTACGAAGAAGCCGAAAAAGATGAATTTAGAAAATCTCTTGAAAACAAAAACCGGACGAATTTGCCATTTGCCGAAATAAATGAAATTATTGAAAGACACAAGAATTTTGACTTTAACAATTTTGGTACAATCGCACATTCTTATCTCGAAAATGCGCTGAAATTTTACGGAGAGGAAATAAAAGTTCCGTATAATAATCAGGACGTTTCCGGATTGGAAAATAGCACGGGCGATATTAAGAAAGTTGAAAAAATTTGTGAGCAAATGACGAAAGAATTTTTGAATTCAGATCTTGGAAAAAAAGCGCTGAATTCAGTCTGGCGAAAAGAAGAATTTGAGTTTAAAAGCCGGTTTGGAGAAAAAATTTTGTCTGGTGTAATTGATTTGGTTTTTAAAGAAAAGGATGAAAATTTTTTTGTTGTTGATTACAAAACAAACCAGGAAATTCGTCCGGAAATTTATTATTCGCAATTGGCCTGTTATAGACGCGCAGTTTCTCAAATGCTGTCAGTTCCAGAAGAAAAAATAAGAACTTTTTTGTTTTATTTGCGTTTTGGAAAAGAAATTGAAGTTTTGCCGGAAAATCTATGTTTGAACGAGAATATTTATGAGTATTAAAGAAAATATAAAAATAAAGGTTGCTTCTCCGGAAAATGCAGCCGAACTTTTAGAAATTTATAAGTTTTATGTTGAAAATACGGCAATTAGCTTTGAAATTGAAACTCCGACTCTGCAGGAATTTCGCGCTCGAATCGAAAAAACTCTTAAAAAATATCCGTATTTGATTGCAGTTTCTCCAGAAGACGAAATTTTGGGATATGCTTATGCTGGAGAATTGAAATCCCGGGCTGCGTACGATTGGTCAATAGAAACGTCAATTTATGTAAAAAATGGATACAGAAAGATGGGCATTGGCGGAATTTTGCTTAAAAAACTCGAATTTCTTCTTAAAAAACAAAATATTTTAAATTGTTATGCTTGTATTGCCTATACAGAACGAGAAGATGAATTTCTTACAAACGCCAGTGTAAAGTTCCACGAAAAAATGAATTACCGAATGATAGGGATTTTTAAAGACTGCGGATACAAATTTGACCGCTGGTACAGCATGGTTTGGATGGAAAAACATTTAGGAGAACACAAAAGTTCTCAGAAAAAAACAATTCCATTTAGTGCTTTGCTCGAACAACTTTAAATAAAAAAAGCCTGAAAAGTAAATTTATACTTTTCAGGCAGTTTGGTTATTCAATAAAAATTAAAATTACAGAGTTACACCATCTTTAAAGATTGCAATTTCGCGGTAACCGTTGATTTCGTTCTTTGTCTGTTTTTTTCCAGAACAAATATCGCAAATCAATTCAAGGAGAGAATCGCGAACTTTGTCGCTTGGCTCGTCTAAAAGGCGTGCCGCGTCAAAATCAATCCAGTCAGATTTTTTTTCTGCGAGAGGATGATTTGTTGCAATTTTTACAGTTGGAACAGGAGCGCCGAGAGGAGTTCCGCGTCCAGTAGAGAATAGAATAATGTTTGCTCCAGCAGCAGTCATATCTGTTGTAGAAACAATGTCGTTGCCAGGACCTTCAAGAAGAGTAAGGCCTTTTTCTGTCAGACGCTCCCCATATTTGAGAACCCCTGTAACAGGCGCTTTTCCGCCCTTCTGAACACAACCCAAAGATTTGTCTTCGAGCGTTGTAATTCCGCCGGCTTTGTTTCCTGGACTTGGATTTTCGTAGCAAACCTGATTGTGGCGGGCATAATAATCTTTAAATCCGTTAATAAGATTTACAGTTTCGTCAAAGCGTTTTTTATCAACACAGCGGTTCATAAGCATTTGCTCAGCGCCAAACATTTCTGGAACTTCAGTGAGCATTACGCGGCCGCCCATTCCTGTCATAGCATCGCAAACCCGGCCAATCAAAGCATTTGCCGTAATTCCAGACATTCCGTCCGAACCGCCGCACTTCATTCCAAGAACAACTTCTGAAAGAGGAACAGACTCGCGCTTAAACTGGCCAACATATTTTACAAGTTCAGTAATCAGTTCTTTTCCAGCCGAAAGCTCATCTTCTGTCTGCTGAGTTGTCATAAATTTTACGCGGTTTTCATCATATTCGCCCAAAAATTCCTTAAAATAAGGAATATTGTTTTCTTCACAGCCGAGGGAAACAACAAGAACGCCGCCGGCATTCGGGTGATGAACTAAATCTGCCAAAATTTTTGCGGTAGTTTCTTTGTCGCCACCCATCTGGGAACAGCCATAAGGATGAGTCCAGGCAAAAATTCCTTCAAGACCGCCATTTGTATTTGGCTTTGGCTCTTCGCCGTCAAAAAATTTTGCATTTGCCCAGGTTGCAAGGCGTTCAGAAATTTTATTAACACAGCCAACAAGCGGAACAATCCAAATTTCGTTGCGAATACCAATGCGGCCGTCTGCGCGTTTGTAAACGTTTACAGAAGGAACATTTTTGCGCAAGTCCTCAGTTTCCTTGTACCATTTTTCGTAAGCAGCTTTTGCGTTTTCTTCGTTATAAGTGTATTCAAATTTTTCAGAAAGCAAGGTGTGAATGTTGTGTGTGTGAACATGGCTTCCAGCAGGAATATCCTGAGTAGCAGCGCCAATCGGATATCCGTATTTTATGACAGGCTCGTCTTTTTTTATGTCGCGGATTGCGAATTTATGACCGGCTGTAATATCCTCTGTAAGAGTTACTTTAGTTTCCGGCGCATTTCCAGAAGCTTCAAGAATAACTTCCGTGCCTTTTGCCAGCGGCTGAAGCGCGACAGCTACAATGTCAGCCGAATTAATTCTAATAGCGATTTTGCTCATAGTACCCCCAAAAGTGACCTAAAATTAAACAATTAAGTTACGTGCGTTCTGAAAATCTATCATTTTATAAGCAAAAAGTCATTATCAAAATTCGGGCACTCCGCCAAAAGGCGGCGCTACGTTCCGGGCTGCGCTATTCGCTCCGGCCGGCAAAAATGCCGTCTGCTTCGCACCCTGCACATCGCTAGTGCGTTTTTTTAATCCGCCGCCACTGCTCCATAGCCTGAGGCAAAAAAAGTTGTGTAACCTTAATTTCGAGTTTTACTGTCATTATCGGGCTTGACCCGATAATCTATTGAAAATTTCCAACAGGTTCCTGACTGAGTTTACTGCGTAAACATCGCAGTGTCGCAGCACTGGAATGACATAAAAATTACTGTTCTTATCAAAACTCGAAGTTTGGGCTATTTA
>NZ_DBJD01000094.1:0-10768 GCF_002297065.1 Treponema sp. UBA785
ATCCCTGCCACATAGTGGCAGGCCGTGCGCAGAAGCGCACAATAAAAAACCGACATTCAAACTAAAAAAAACAAATTTAAAAAGGAAAGCAAAAAAATGACGCAATTCAATACAGGCGATGAAATCGAAACAACAGTTGTGCAGATTTCTGGAGACACAGTTTTTATTGACCTCGGACTAAAAAGCGAGGGTTTTGTAGACAAGGCAGATTTTACCGATGAAAACGGAAACTGCACTGTAAAAGAAGGCGACAAGGTAAAAGTCTATTTTGTAGGCTCAAGCCGCGATGAACTCCACTTTACGACAAAAATCAAAGGCGAAAACGCAGGGCTCCAGATTCTCGAAAACGCTTTCAATAACGCACTTCCAGTCGAAGGACACGTAGAAAAAGAAATCAAAGGCGGTTTTGAAGTAAAACTCGGACAGACACGCGCATTCTGCCCTTACAGCCAAATGGGCTACAAAAACCGTCTGGAGCCTTCAGAATACATTGGAAAAACAATGACATTTTTAATCAGCGAATTCAAAAATGAAGGAAAAAACATCATTGTTTCCAACAGGAAGCTCGAAGAAGAAACAGAAAATGCGAAGGTAAATGCGCTTTCAGGAAAACTAAGCGAAGGAAACATCGTAAGCGGAACAGTAAAATCAATCCAGTCTTACGGAGCATTCGTAGATATTGACGGTTTTCAGGCTCTTCTTCCAATCAGCGAAATCAGCCACCAGCGCGTAAATGACATTTCTGAGTTTTTGAGTGTCGGACAGAAAATCGAAGCAAAAATAATAAAGGCAGACTGGAACACGCAGCATCCAGACCGCTCAAAGGTAAGCTTGAGCCTTAAAGCCCTCGAAAAAGATCCATGGGAAAGCGTAACAGAAAATCTAAAGCCAGGACAGAAAACAAGCGGAAAAATCGCACGCATCACAGGCTTCGGTCTTTTTGTAAACCTTTTGCCAGGAATCGACGGTCTTGTCCATATAAGCGAAATCGAAGACGTAAGCGCAACAACAAACTTGAGCAAAAAGTTTAAAGTTGGAGAAGAATTTGACGTAGTTGTTCAAAAAATCGATGCCGCAAACAAGAGAATATCTCTTTCTCCGGCAACTTCGGCAGAACAGGACAGCGAAGCAGAAACATATCTTGAATCTCAAGATTCTGACGACGGAGATACCTATAATCCGTTTGCAGCCCTCTTAAAAAAATAAAGTTGTTTCCTCCATTTGAACAAGAAAAAGCCGCCGGCGTAGTTTTAGACATCTTGAAAAAACTCGGCGGCGGCTCGATAGCTTTGCTCCGCAACTCAAAACCTTCTGACGAACGGAACAGTTCTCTCGTGATGCTCGGTGTGCTCGTCTGCAAAAAAACAGACGCAAAAGAAGGCGAATTTGTAAATCTGATTGCAGTTTCGGGCATAAGCTGCAGTTTAAGAGGCGAGCTTCCGGGAATCTTTGTTGAGCCAGTAGTTTCCAACGAGCAGATTCAAAAGGCCCTGGAAGAAAACGACCTTGAAATTCACGAGCTTACGGACAAAATAAAAAAAGAGGTTTTGCCTCAAAAGCAAGCAGAATTAAAAAAACAGCGCGAAAAACTCTGCGACGCTTCTCTTTTAAAAGTTTTTGACAGATACTCATTCTGCTGCGCAGACAAAAAAGAGCGCAAGCTTTTAGATATTATAGATTACCAAAAGACAAAAAAACTTCCGCCCACAGGAACAGGCGACTGCTGCGCTCCAAAACTTTTAAGCTACGCCTTTAAAAACTCGCTTGTTCCTCTCAGCATGGCAGAAACAAAAATACATTTTGCCCTAAAAGGCAAAACAGCACAGATTGAACATCCCGGCAAAAAAACAGAGCTTTACCCGCCCTGCGACAGCCGCTGCTCCCTTGTTCTTCCAGCAATCTTAGGCCTTGAAATTTTATACCGCGACAGCGACATAATAGTAGTAAACAAACAAAGCGGAATTTTGAGCGTTCCCGGACGAGGACCGGAAAAACAGGACTGCATAGTAAACAGAGTAAAAAAACTTTTTCCAGACTGCATAGAACAGCCTTCAGTGCACAGACTGGACATGGAAACAAGCGGACTTTTAGTGCTCGCCTTTACAAAAGAAGCGCACAGAGAATTAAACCGCCAGTTTGAAGCAAGGGAAGTTCACAAAAAATATATTGCCCTCATAGACGGAATTCTTGCAAAAAAGGGAATAGAAAAGAGCGGAACTATGGAACTGTTTTTCCGTCTGGATATAGAGAACAGGCCTCATCAAATATGGGACAGAGAAAACGGCAAAAGCGCAGTCACACAGTGGCAGATAGAAAACGTTGAATACTACACCGCTCCGGACAAAAGCCGGCGCCCCGTAACCAGGGTAACCTTTATTCCGCACACAGGACGCACACACCAGCTTAGACTTGCGGCGGCAGACATCCACGGATTCGGGCTTCCAATCATAGGAGATACACTTTACGGCCGCTGCGAAAAAGGCGAAAGACTATTGCTGCACGCCTCGGAACTTTCTTTTACACATCCGCGCACAAAACAAAAGATGGACTTTTTATGTCCGCCGGAGTTTTAACATTATTTTTATCAGACAGCTAGGAACAGAAAGACTAAATACCCTTAATTTCGAATTTTATAATTTAATGTCATTATCTGGCTTGACCCGATAATCTATTGAAACTTTGCAACAGATTACGATGCCAAGCACGGCAAAGTCAACTTTGTTAGCATTGGGCTGAAAATTTTGCAGTTGTTTTATCAAAAGCCGATGAGCCCTTACGATGGCTAAAAACAGTTGCATGCCCCCTGCCATTTACACAGTTTTATGACAGGGGCTTAAAAATCAAACGCTAAACTGGTCAATTTGATCCGCAATTTTTGAAATGGAACCTTTTACCTTTGAAGATATTTCGCCAAGCGCGGCTCCTGTTTCGTTTATCTTCTTTGCGCCGATTTCCATTTCGTCCATGCTTTCCTTCATAACCATTGTGGCATCCTGAAGCCGTTTTACTTCCTCAAGAATCGCCTGGTTTCCGGCAGACATTTCAGAGGATGCGTTGCGCACTTCAGAAGAACTGTCGTTCATAGAATGAAGAGCTTCGTTTATCTGCTTAGAGCCTTCCGCCTGTTCTTCCATTGCCGATTTTATCTGAAGAACAAGCTGGTCTGTGTCCTTGATTTTCTTTGAAACGCTTTCAAATGCGACACTGGATTCCGCAGAAGAAGATACAACTTCGTTTATAGATTCGTGAATGTTGTTCAGCTGCAAACCAATTGTCTTTGACTGCGCAGTAGAAGTTTCAGAAAGCTTGCGGATCTCGTCTGCAACAACGCTGAATCCTTTTCCGGCTTCGCCTGCGTGCGCGGCCTCGATTGCGGCGTTCATGGCAAGAAGATTTGTCTGGCTTGCGATTGAAGAAATTGTTGCGTTCGCTTCTTTTAGCATAGCGGACTGTTTTTCAATCTTTTCTATCTGCTCGTTTACAATCTGCTGTTTTGAAAAACCATTTTGAGTATCCGACTGAAGCTCCTCAAAAGAAGAGACCATCTTGTCAACCGACTTATTTACAGAAGAAATGTTACCAAGCATTTCTTCAACTGCGGCAGATGCCTGTGTTATGCCGGCGGTTTGATTTTCAATCATTTTTTCAAGTGAAGAAATATTTGAAGCGATTTCGTTTACAGCTCCAGCAGTTTCTTCAACGCTTGAACTTTGATTAACAATCTGATTTCTTACGCTTCCAATGTTTGCAATAATTTGCGTAATAGCGCTGGTTGCGTCCTGAGTGCTTTCTTCAAGAACTTCGCCGGCATTGCTCAACTCGCTTTTGGAAGTTTTTACATCGGAAATGATTTCATGCAGCTTGCCAACGAATTTATTGAATCCTTTTACAACAAATCCGATTTCGTTGTTGGAATTTATTTCAATTCTTTGTGTAAGGTCGGCGTTGCCAGAAGCGATTTTTGTTATTGCCCCGTCAAGTTTTTTCAATGGTTTTATTGCGCGGTACATAAGGAAGCCTGCTATGCTTACAAGAAGAATCGCGCTTATAAGAGAAAGCAAAGCCATCTGCCCCATCATTAAAGAAATTGAAGAATATATTTCCTTCTGCTGAATTGAAACTGCCATTGACCATGAAGTGCCTTCTACCGGCGTAAAGCTTACAAATTCAAGGTCGTCATAAATTCCTTTTAGCCAGGCGTGCCCTGTTTCGCCGTCCACCATCCGCTGGGCAAGCTCGCCCATGTCCTCGTGTCCTACAGAATAGCCTGTAAGGAAGTTGCGCTTATTTATCCAGTCCTTGTTCGGATGGGAGATTACAGTTCCGTCATCGGCAAGAACGAATGCGTATCCTGTGTTTCCAACTTTTATATTGCTGATAATCTCGCCCAAATGCTTTGACTGCATTACTCCCGAAAAAAGACCTATGTTTTTTCCGTTGCGCACAATCGCGCGTGTTACGTGAATTACAGACTGCCCCGTTGTTCTTGAAACCACAGGATCATCAATAAAACTCGTCTTTCCGTCCTGCATTATCGCCTTGAAATAAGGACGATCGGCAATATCAATGGTTTTTCCTGTGTCCGTATAGGCGGTTCCGTCCGGGCCTGCAAGCATTATGTAGTCAAACTCGGATATACGCTGATCTTCCTGAGAGACAAGCCATTGGCGCATTTCGTCAAAAGTTCCTTCCAGAGCCATGTCCGAATTCACATAGAAATTCATGGCATAGAAATAGGCTTCTATCTTTTCTGAAATTACCTGCGAATAAGCCGCCGCCACAACTGCGTAGTCGTTCGCAGAATCCTCAAGTGTGGATTTTTTTGTAATTTCTCCTGTTATAACAATCTGCAGAAAATTAAAACACACAATTGAAAGCCCTACAAAAAGAACAAGCCGAATCACAAGGCTCTTGCGTTTTTCGGTATTTAAAACAGTTTTTTCTTTCATGATAAAATATTCTCCTTTGAGTTTGTCTTTATAAGAAAGTCTAAAAGGCTAAGATTGATTATACATCAGGATATGTATTCTGTCTAAAAAAAATTATTTTGATGTGCATTTTAATTTTTACAATTCCATAGCAATGCCAGCGAAACTGTCATTGCCCGGCTTACCTTTTTTCTGTCATTGCACGGTTTACCTTTTTTCTGTCATTGCCCGGCTTGACCGGGCAATCTCTAAATAACTGTCATTGCTGTGCTTAACACGGCAATCTGTTTGCAGTGGGATTATCGGGTCAAGCCCGATAATGACAGTAAAATTCGAAATTGAACTTAAGAATATGTGCCGAATTTAAAAGACTATCGGAGCAATATTATAGCATAAAATTATTTATTTTTGTAGCTAATGGCGTGAATGCCGAATTTTGGCAAGCTTTAACTCGCACACACTTGCGGCTGTAAGAAGAACACTTGAGCGGCTGCAAGAAACATCCCCTGTGTTACTGTAAGAAACTCAGCCGCGCGACTGCAAGAAGCACACCCTGTGCTATTGCAAGAAGCTCAACTGCGCAACTATAAGAAGCACACACGCGCTTCTTGTAAAAAGCACACCCTGTATTACTGCAAGAAGCATACCCTGTGCTACTGTAAATAGCTCAACTGCGCAACCGCAAGAAGTTCACTTGCACGGCTGCAAGAGACGCACCCACGCGACTGCAAGAAGCTCAACTGCGCGACTGCAAGCAGTTCAGTTGCACGGCTGCAAGCATTATGCTCACGCGTCTGTAAATCGCGCGCACGAACGTCTTCTTATAACAAAAATGCTTGCCTTGGCTATCTTATTTTGGCAAAAAAAAGAATGTTTTTTCTAAAAAACATTGCGCTTTGCGAGTTTACGGCTGCAAATTCATAAAATTTTAACAAATCTATAACAAAAACTTAAAAATTTTGCATTTTTTACTTGATGATTTCATAGATTTATTATTAACTTTATTGTGGGAATAAACGAGAAAAAATCTTATATTTCCCATACTAAAACTATCGGAGGAACCTAAATTGAAAGAAGAAAAAAAGACCATCTAACTGACTGCCATCAGATAAATGGTCTATAAACAGCGCTGCGGAATATCCACAGTTGTAAGTCTACTGTTACATCATAAGAATATTCTGCAGTTTTTTCAAGTCAATAGAAAAGTAACTGGCGTTGCCAAAACAACTATTGCCAACTTAAAATTCTAACCTTAAAAAAAAGGAATTATGATTATGATAAACATTGATTCAAAACGCAACACAAATTTTGCAGTCACATTGACTCCTTGCAACTTTAAAGAAAACACATACATTGCGCGTGTTCCAAGAAAAACCATCACAACAGACCAGATTTTAGACCTTATCGCCGCCCATAACCAGGGAATAGACCGCTATCAAGTCGGACATGCAATGGAGCTTCTAAAAAAAGAAATTCTTGAGCAGGCCAAGCTTGGATTTGCGGTAGACATTATGGAAATCTGCAAGCTCTACATTGCCCCAATCAGTTCAGTGCAGTCTCTTAATCCAGAGGCCGAATCCATAACAGGCTTTGAGGCAAGATTTTCAACAAACGAAGAGCTGCGCGAAACCTTAAAGGAAATTACGGCCGCTGTTTCTACAGTGGTCGATTCTGCTCCTCAGATTACCCAGATAGAAAACCCTGTTTCCGGCTATGCGGAAGGCGTTCTCAAGGCAACGTTCAGCGCAAGGATTAAAGGGAAAAAACTTAAAGTTGGAGGCGAGAACAGCGGCATATTCTTTATACCTCTTCTCGAAGACAACTCTGCAAACAAGGACGAGCAGGAATGGATAAAGGTTCCTGAAGAATTTATTACGACAAACAGTCCAAAAATGCTTGAATTCCATCTTCCGCGCAACCTTGCCGCAGACAAAAAGTATTTTATTGGAATTAGAACTTCTATCCGCGGTACTCAGGAATTAAAAAACGCAGTTACGGGTTTTAGCAAAATTACTGTAACAATAAAAGAATAAAAAAATGCAAAGTCAGCGGACTTTTTTATCCAGGCTGGCTTTGCATTTTTGTTTTTATTTAGCCAAAACTTCGAGTTTTATAATTTAATGTCATGTCGGGCTTGCCTCCCATGTCATTACCCAGCTTGACCACAATGTCATTATCGGGCTTGCCATCTTGTCATTATCGGGCTTGATCCCAATGTCATTATCGGGCTTGATCCCAATGTCATTATCGGGCTTGACATCTTGTCATTATCGGGCTTGACCCGATAATCTATTGAAATTTTCCAACAGATTCCCGTGACGCAGCATGGGAATGACACTTAAATTACTGCTCTTATCAAAACTCGACATTCTGGTTATTTAAAGTTTTCAACGCCTTCTAGGTCAAGTGTTGCAAAAAGGTCGTTGATTGTCTCACGGCGGCGGATTTCTTTTACAGTGCCATCTGCGCGCAAAAGAAGCTCGCCGCATCTTAATTTTCCATTGTAATTAAAGCCCATTGCGCGGCCGTGCGCTCCTGCATCGTGGATTATTACAAGGTCGTCTATATCGATTTTTGGAAGCTTCCTCTGAACTGCAAACTTGTCGCAGTTTTCGCAGAGAGAGCCTACTACATCGTATACATGGTCTTTTGGCGCGTTTTCTTTTCCGCTTACAGTAACTTCGTGGTAAGAGCCGTACATGCCTGGTCTCATCAGGTCTGCCATGCAAGAATCAAGGCCTATGTATTCCCTGTAGATGTGCTTTTCGTGAATTGCCTTTGCAACAAGCCAGCCGTAAGGTCCTGTAATAGGGCGTCCGCATTCCCAGTAAATTCCGAGAGGGTCAAGTCCTGCAGGCACAATAATTCTGTCATATTCGGCGCGGATTCCTTTTGCCACTTCATCGTAGTCTACGGCCTTTTGCTCCGGCTTGTAAGGGATTCCAAGTCCTCCGCCTAAATCCACAAACTCAATGTTTACACCGCATTTTTGCTTTACTTCCACTGCAAGCTCAAATACAAGCTTTGCTGTATCAACAAAAAAATCCGGGTTCAGCTCGTTCGAAGCCACCATAGTATGAAGTCCAAAATGCTTTACGCCCTTTTCTTTTGCAACCTTGTATGCCTCGATCATCTGCTCGCGTGTAAGTCCGTATTTTGCTTCTTCCGGTTTTCCGATTATTGAATTGCATCCGTGTTTTGCAGAGCCTGGATTGTACCGGAAGCAAAGTGTTTCTGGGAGTTTTCCAAGAGTTTTTTCCAAAAAACTGATATGGGTAAAGTCGTCAAGATTGATTATGTTTCCGTTTGCAAACGCATACTTAAACTCAGAAGCTGGAGTCTCGTTCGAGGTAAAGATTACCTTGTCTTTTTTGATTCCTGCAATCTCACAGAGCATAAGTTCCGGCAGGCTGGAACAGTCGCCTCCGCACCCCTCTTCCGCAAGAATCTTTAAAATGTAAGGATTAGGGCAGGCTTTTACGGCAAAGTGCTCGCGGAATTTCGGAAAAATCGAAAATGCCTTTGTAAATTTGCGCATATTTTCGCGGATCGCTTTTTCATCGTAAAGATAGAATGGCGTCGGATATGTTTGTGTAAGTTTTTTTAGTTCTTCGCTATTAAGCGGAAATGTTTTTTCCATAATATTTTTCTCCAAAAAAAGAGGCTTATCCGCAAAACGCAGAAAGCCCCTGTTTCGTTTTGTTATTTTTGATCAGTCAAAAAAGCCCTTTGCCTTTAAGAGCTCTGCATTCAAGATGCCGCCGAGAGCGGCGCCGCGCTTTGTATTGTGGCTGAGGGCTACAAACTTAACGTCAAAAACGCCGCATTTGCGAAGCCTTCCGATTACACAGGCCATTCCCTTTTCTGTGTCGCGGTCGCGGCGCGGCTGAGGGCGGTTTTCTTCTTCGCGGTATACAATCGGATGCTCAGGCGCAGAAGGAAGTTTCAGCTCCTGAGGAAGAGAAGCAAATTCTTCCCAGACTTTTAAGATTTGTTCAATAGAAGGCTTTTTGTCTTCTGGAAGGTCAAATTCGAGGTTTACACTTGCAGTATGTCCGTCGATTACAGGAACACGTGTGCATGTCGCAGACACAACAGGCTCAGAAGCATTTTCAATCTTTCCGCCTTTCACAGTTCCCAAAATTTTAAGACATTCTTTCTCGGTCTTTTCTTCTTCGCCTCCAATAAAAGGCACGATATTGTCAATCATATCGAACGAAGAAACTCCCGGATAGCCAGCCCCGGAAACAGCCTGCAAAGTTGTTACAGTCATTCTCTTTACAGGGTAGCCTGCCTTGATAAGAGCGAAAATCGGAATCATATATGTCTGCAAAGAGCAGTTCGGCTTTACAGCGATGAATCCTTTGTCCCAGCCGTGGTGCTTTTTTTGTTCGGCAATCACATCAAGGTGAGAATAGTTGATTTCAGGAATCAGCATAGGAACATCTTCTGTCCAGCGGTTCGCGCTCGCATTGGAAACAACCGGAATTCCTTCTGCCGCATAAGCCGCTTCCAAAGCCTTGATTTCGTCCTTGCCCATTTCGAGCGCGGAAAAGACAAAGCGGCACTTTCCGAGCGCAAGCTTAGGCTCATTTGCGTCCTGAACAGTAAGATTTTTTACATCATCAGGAATATCAGCTCCAATAAGCCAGCGGTTTTTTACAGCTTCAGGATAAAGTTTTCCAGCCGAGCGCGGGCTTGCCGCAACATAGGTTACCTTAAACCACGGATGGTTTTCCAGCAATTTGATGTATCTCTGGCCGACCATTCCAGTCGCGCCCAAAACACCAACATTTATTCTTTCCATATTATTATCTCCCATAAAAAGACAGCCGTTTACTGCAAGCCTGTCTTTGCGTTTTCGTGATTTTGATTACAGGCCGCACTCTTTCAGAGCGTCTTCTATCACTTTTTTTGCGCCATCGTTTACTTCCGCAAGAGGAAGCCTGCATGGACCGGACGGCATGCCTTTTACGCTCATTGCGTATTTGATCGATGTAGGGTTTCCGTCAACAAAGGCAGCTTTAAAGAACGGAAGCAATTTATAATGAGCCTTGCGCGCGGCGTCAAAATCACCTTCAAGAGCCTTATGCGCCATTTCTACGACTGCGGCAGGCGCAAGGTTAGAAACTACTGATATTATGCCGTCGCCGCCGACAGAAATTAAAGGAAGTGTAAGCGCATCGTCTCCGCTCAAAACTGCAAAGTCCGGCTTTTTTGATTTGATTGTGGCAATTACTTCCATCATCTGGTTGATATTGCCGCTTGCCTCTTTTACGCCGGCAATATTCGGAAGCTCCGCAATGCGTGCAAGTGTATCTGTTGTAATATTTACGCCAGTTCTTCCGGCAATGTTATATACTATGATTGGAATTCCAACTTTGCTTACAGCCGCAAAGTGCTGGTAAATGCCTTCTTTTGAAGGTTTGTTGTAATATGGGGTAACAACAAGCGCGGCGTCTGCGCCTGCTTTTTTTGCTCGTTCGCAGTAAATAACTGCATCTTTTGTGTTGTTGCTGCCTGCTCCTAAAATTACAGGAACATGTTTTCCAGTTGCGTTTTCAAACGCTTTAATTTCTTCCATTACAATAGAAATAAGCTGGTCTTCTTCCTGTCCCGGACGTTCGTCGAGAGTCGGAGTTTCTGCTGTAGTTCCAAGAGGAACAAGACCGTCAATGCCCTGCTCAAGCTGGAATTTTACAGTTTTTCTAAAGCCTTCATAATCAACAGAACAGTCAGACTTCATCGGTGTAATCATGGCTGTAAATGCGCCCTGTAATTTTAACATATATTACCTCTTGCTAAACAAAACTTTTTATATAGCCTGAATTTCGAGTTTT
>NZ_DBJD01000094.1:10897-19147 GCF_002297065.1 Treponema sp. UBA785
AATTACTGTTCTTATCAAAACTTGAAGTTGGGGCTATATAGAAGAATCGTTGATATTTTAATGAATTTGCGTTCTTGTGAAAAGTGCAGTCAAATTTATGTAAACAGGCGTTTTCCTGCTAATAGTCTGAATGCCGAAGTTTGGCTAATAGTTGTCCCACTTAAAGTCGTCAAAATCTTGAATTTGAATTTCGCGGGAGTTTCTAAAGTATTTTTCCATTTTGCGAATCGTAAGAGGCGTTTTGTTTTTATAGTTCGGGTTCATATAAAAATAGGCGCTATATAGCGATTTTTGCATTTTTTCGGTTGCGCTGTTATCGTCAATAAATATAATTCCTGCGAGGTTTTGAGCAACTTCTTTTACCGTAAGCTGCGTTGAGCAGTATGCCCCGGAATGTTCAGAGGCTTTTTCGTCAATTCGGTTCAGTTCGATAAACGTACGGCGCGCAAGCGAGCGGTAAAAAAGATTGTTAAAGTCGCCAAAATCAACTGTCTCGCTGTTAAACCACGGATTTTTTACGATTGTAATGACCGAATATTCGTTGTCCAAAAGTTTTGAGCCGTAATCCAAAAACTTAAACTTGTAAGCTTCCGCCATGGCAAACGGTGAATATTCTGCAACTGTTGTCAAAATATCGGTGTACTGAATTCTGAATGTAAAATCTATTCCAGAACGGGAAGTATATTTTAAAACCCGTTTATTTTCCGAAACAGCCTGTACTAAAGCCCGAAAAATCCGTCCTTTTTCAAACCCAAGGTTTTTCTTTACTTCTGAATAATCGATTTCCGAGCGGTTATCTGCTCCAATCATTACAGATTTTTTTAACGAAAGCATTGAATATTCTTCAACACGTTCAAATATTTCTTCGAGAATGTTTTGATGAATGCAGTTGAATGACTTTACGTCCGTAAAAATGTCGTAGTGCCTAAAATGCAGGCACAAATCAATGTCTATTGTCTGAGTGTGCCCGATTTTTGAGGGGATCGCGCTTTTGTGCTTTTCGACAGGAAGAATATTTATATAGCTGAGATTAAAAAATTCCGAAAACTGCGAATAAAAATCCAAGGCAACAAGCTCAGAATAAGGTCCTGCCCATCTGGAGTTTCTTGCTTCCGCTATGTTCTTTACTTTTTCTGTAATCTGAACAATTGCCTGTCTGTCCGCAGAATACTTTTTTTGAAGGCGTTTGAGCCGCTTTATAAAGTTTTCGGCAAAAAGATTTTTTGGCTCACTGTTTAGCGGCGAAATGCACTTGTTTGTGTTCTTCTTGTTTTTTACAATTTTTTCAACATTAAAAATGTCTTTTATAAGTTTTTCAAGATTTTCAACATCGGTCATAGAACTTTTCCGCATCGGTCCGTGCATTTACCGCCTAAGACAGCAATCCTAGCGTTTTTTTACAGGATCGCTTGTTAAATCGACGCCGAGTTTTTTAAAAATCTTGCGGTCTACTTCGCTAAGCATTACGCTCGTATGAACCTGACAGCCTTTTAAAGCAGGAAGCTGCTCAAGAGCCTTTTTGCAGTTTTCGTTGTTTGGACTGAGCATAGAAAGAGCTACCAAAACTTCATCTGTATGAAGGCGCGGATTGTTTCCCTGCAAATAGTTCACCTTCATATTCTGAATAGGCGCAATCATTGCGGCAGGAATAAGTTTTACGATGTGGTCAATTCCCGCAAGATGCTTGATTGCGTTTAATATGAGGGCCGCGCAAGTTCCAAGCAAATCTGATGTTTCTGAAGTGATTATTGTGCCGTCGTTCAGTTCGATTGCGGCCGCTGGAAGTCCGGATTTTTCTGCGCGTTTGCTTGCGGCAACTGTAACAAGACGGTCGGCCGGAGTTATCTTTGCCTGCTGCATTAAAAGAGTAAGTTTGTTTACTTCGGATTCTTCGCACTTCCCGTCAGCAAGGTTGCACAAAGCAGTATAGTAGCGTCTGATAATTTCCTGACGGCTCGCATAGCAGCATGCCTCGTCGTCAAAGATACAGTTGCCTGCCATATTGACGCCCATATCCGTCGGCGATTTATATGGATTTTCTCCAAAAATTCCCTTAAAGATTGCATCCAGCACCGGATAAATTTCTATATCGCGGTTGTAGTTTACAGTCGTAACCCCATAAGCCTCAAGATGCCATGGGTCAATCATATTAACATCGTTTAAATCGGCAGTTGCCGCTTCGTAAGCAAGGTTTACAGGATGCTTTAGAGGAAGATTCCAAATAGGAAACGTTTCAAACTTGGCATATCCTGCCTTTACACCGCGAACATTTTCGTTATAAAGCTGGCTTAAGCAGACAGCCATTTTGCCAGACCCAGGACCTGGAGCTGTAACAACAACAAGCGGACGGGAGGTTTCTACATAATCATTTTTTCCATAGCCTTTATCGCTGTCGATAAGAGCAACGTTGCTCGGATAGCCTTCTATCAAATAATGGAAATAAGACTTTATTCCAAGTTTTTTAAGACGTTTAGCAAAGGCCTTTGCACCTTCCTGTCCGCAATAATGCGTAATAACAACAGAACCTACAAATAACCCTCTGTCCATAAATTCCTGGCGCAGACGAAGGACATCTTTGTCATAAGTAATACCCAAGTCGCCGCGGACTTTGTTTTTTTCAATATCCAATGCGCTGATTACGATTATAATTTCTGCCATATCAGCCAGCTGCAAAAGCATCTTGAGTTTACTGTCTGGCTCAAACCCAGGCAAAACACGGCTTGCATGAAAGTCGTCAAAAAGTTTACCGCCAAATTCCAAATAAAGCTTGTTTCCAAAATGCGAAATACGCTCTTTAATGTGTTCAGACTGAATTTTCAAATATTTATCGTTATCAAAACCTTTTTTCATATCTTAAAAAGTATAAACGATTTGAACTTTTTTTTCTATGGCAGTGAGATTTTGACAAAAAAATGGCTGTCTGAAAATCAGTCTTCAAACAGCCATTTTTTGTTTAATAATTTAACATTTTAAGCGTTAATTATTTTTTTAGCTCTTCAAGCGCATCAACATAGGAAAGATTCAATCTTCCCATTTTGTCTACTTCAAGAAGTTTTACAGGAATCTGCTGGCCTTCTTTAAGAACGTCCGTCACTTTTTCAACTCTCTGTCTTGAAAGTTTAGAAATGTGGCACAAGCCTTCTTTTCCTGGCAAAATTTCAACAAAAGCACCAAAATCCATTATGCGCTTTACAGTGCCGTTGTAAATTGTTCCAACTTCTGGATCTTCACAAATGCCTTTTACAGCGAGTTTCGCTTCTTCAGCAGATTTTCCGGTTTTTCCGTAAATCTGAACAGTTCCGTCATCTTCTGTGTTGATTGTAACGCCGTACTGTGCGCAAAGAGCTTTAATGTTCTTTCCGCCAGGGCCAATCAAAGCGCCGATTTTATCCGGACTAATTTTCATAGTCAAGATTTTTGGCGCAAACGGACTAATAGGCTGAGGCTTGTCGATGCATTTTTCCATGATCGAAAGAATATGCAAGCGTCCGGCTTTTGCCTGGGCGAGAGCTTCTTTCATAATCTGTGTTGTTACACCGGCAATCTTAATATCCATCTGGAAACCAGTAATTCCGTCTTTTGTTCCGGCTACCTTAAAGTCCATATCGCCGAGATGGTCTTCTTCACCAAGGATATCAGAAAGAATCTTGTAATTTCCGTAAGGATTGTCGCCTTCTGGTTCTGTAATAAGACCCATTGCAATTCCTGCAACCATCTTCTTCATAGGAACGCCAGCAGCGAGCATTGCAAGACAACCGCCACAAGTAGAAGCCTGAGAAGAAGAACCGTTAGATTCCATGATTTCAGAAACTACGCGAACGGTATAAGGAAATTCTGTAACTGGCGGAACCATGGCTGCCAAAGAACGGCGGGCAAGGTTTCCGTGTCCAATTTCGCGGCGGCCTGTTGTAAGACGTCCAACTTCTCCAACAGAATAAGGAGGGAAATTGTAATGAAGAATAAAGTTTTCGCTTCTTTCTCCATCAATATCGTCATAAACCTGGGCATCGAGTGTTGTGCCAAGAGTACAAACTGCCAAGGACTGAGTTTCGCCACGTGTAAAAAGAGCCGAACCGTGTGGACGAGGAAGAACGTTCACTTCGCAAGTAATCGGACGAATTTCGTCACATTTACGGCCATCAATTCTCAAGCCTTTGTCCAAAATGCTCTTTCTAAGCAAGTTGTACTGAATATCATCAAAGCAAGAATCAAAAAGCTTTTTCTGAATTTCATCTGACAACTGTTCAGCATATTTCTGTGCAACCTGCTCTTTTGCCGCGGCAATTGCCTTGCCGCGAGTCATTTTTCCGTCCTGGAAACATGCTTTTTCAAGGAGAGGTGTTGCATCTGCAATAATCTGCTCTTTGTTTGCAAGCTCAACATTAAGTGGAGCAAGCGGAAGTTTTTCTTTTCCACATTTTGCAACAAGCTGTTCCTGAAGCTCGCACATAGCCGTAATAAAGCCCTGCGCCTGTTCAAGAGCGCCGAGCATTACTTCCTCGCTGACTTCGTTTGCACCGCCTTCAACCATCGTAAATCCGTCTTTTGTTCCGGCAACAACGATTTCGAGCTGAGCTTTTTCCTGCTGATAGAAAGTCGGGTTGATTACATACTGTCCGTCAATATAAGCGACTCTTGCCGCTGCAACTGGTCCATGGAATGGAATATCAGAAATTGATACTGCTGCAGAAGCGGCAATTACTGCAAGAATGTCCGGTGGATTGATTCCGTCGGCAGAAACACAAGTCGGAACAATCTGGATTTCACGACCAAATGCAGGTTCAAAAAGAGGACGCATAGGACGGTCAATAAGGCGAGAAACCAAAATTTCTTTGTCCTTTGGACGACCTTCACGTTTTACAAAGCCTCCTGGAATTTTTCCTGCGGCATAATATTTTTCATTGTATTCAACAGTAACCGGGACAAAGTCCAATCCCTCTTT
Source organism: Treponema sp. UBA785 (assembly GCF_002297065.1). Classification (NCBI taxonomy): domain Bacteria; kingdom Pseudomonadati; phylum Spirochaetota; class Spirochaetia; order Treponematales; family Treponemataceae; genus Treponema; species Treponema sp. UBA785. Next base: position 15,840 of record NZ_DBJD01000094.1, read on the forward strand.
AACTTCGGAAGAGGCACATACAGTTGCAATTACAGATGTTCCTGCGTACTGCGCATAAACACATCCGTTTGCCTGTTTACCGATTTTTCCAGTTTCGAGAATTAAATCTTCATCACCAATTTTGTAAGTTACTCTATTTACTGCCATTACTTACACCTCCACGTTTATTATTTGCGGAGACCAAGTTCTTTAATAAGCTGGCGGTAAACTTCCAAATCCTTTCTCTGAAGATATTTAAGCATCTTGCGGCGCTGTCCGATTACTTTGAGCAATCCACGTGATGCGCCTGCGTCTTTTGGGAAGTGCTGGCAGTGAACTGTAAGCTGTTTGATGCGTTCAGTAAGGAGAGCGATCTGAACTTTTGTGTTTCCTGTGTCGGCTTCGTTTTTGCCAAATTTGCTGACTACTGCAGCTGATTCTTCTTTTGTAAGCATTTTACTTACTCCTTAAAATATTTATTTCTCTGGGTAACCAAATTGAATTGCCCGCACAAAGCCTCTGAGCGATCCGTCAGAATCCAGCACGCGAAGTAAACCGGAATCTAATTTACAGGCTACAGTTTTTGCTGCGGAAATCTCTTCGCTTCCAGAAATTACCATTTTTATTTTGACAGCATATTCACCATCAGGCGGAAAAATCTGACTTCCGTGTTTTTTTGCGGTCAGATAATTTTTTCCTTCTATTGTTTCCCTATACCATTCAAAACCCGCACAGTCAATAGTATACGGATTTCTGAGCATTATGCTTATTTCATTAAACTTTTTATCAAGAACATCCTCACGAATTCTTGAAGAACTTACTTTTTTGCCAGAATAATCAACAAAACTGACAACATTAAGCTCGATTTTATTTTTAGCGCAAAATTCTTTTAAAGCAGGAATATCGGTCAAGCCTTTGTAACCGCATCTAAAATCTTCACCTTCGGCAAGATATTTTACATTGCAGTTATCTTTTAAAATTGACAGAAAATCACTTCCTTGTATTTTAGTAAAATCGTCGGAAAAGTCAATTACAACGACAAACTTAAATCCTTTACGCATAAAGAATTCTAGCTTTTGAGAGAGCGATGAAACCTCTCCGCTAAAATCTTTTCCGGACTTTTCAAGCCGTGTAGAATGGCGAAATGTTACAATTCCCGGCACAAGCTGTTTTTTTTCAAGAATTGAATCAAAAATCGAATCGTGCCCGATATGCATTCCATCAAAACTCCCAATGCTAAGGGCTGTTTTCTGACTTCCAAAATCCTTTATGGGCTTTCCGTTTACAACCTGCTCCCAGGAATATATTTTCAGTTTTTGCTCTTCCGGCTGAATTACAAAACCGTAACTGAATTTTCTGCCGTTTCTTTTCACTGTTCCTGCAAACTTTAAATCAGGATAAAAAACCGCAAGTTCACAGTTTTCCGGAGTTTTTTCTTCAAAATAGAACGAATGTCTTCTTAAAAGACGCCCGTTGGCAAAATCTTGAACGTAGCCTGTGCAAAGCATGGCCGGAGAAAATCCACATAAACGCGCAATTTCTGCCGTCATCGGATAAGTTGAATTTCTTACCTTTTCCGCAAAACAAGGATCGCTTTTTCTGTTTTTTAAAGATTTTTTTTCGCCATATACAAGGCTTGAAATCGTAAATTCTTCCAAATCTTCATGGCCTGCCGCATTTTTTAAATAAAAAGGCCCTACTCCAGTGCGACGCAAAGCCTTTAAATGAGCGACGGTTCCACATTCCTTTGCAATATCGCGGGCAAGAGAGCGGATATAAGTTCCTTTTGAACAGCTGACTTCGACAAGAGCATATTTTTCAAAAAAATCAAGCAATACGATTGAGTGAATTGTTATTTTTCTCGGCGCAAGTTCAACTTCCTCGCCGCTTCGCATAAGGTCGCTGGCCCTTTTTCCATTTACGTGAAGCGCGCTGAATTTTGGCGGAACCTGTTCAATTTCTCCTTTGAACTTTTTCAAAGCCGCGCGAACTTCTTCTTCGTCAGGGATTCTTCCTGTCTTTATTACATTTCCGGTTGGATCGAGGGTATCGGTTTCCGTGCCGAATTCAATCAATGCAAGGTAAGTTTTTCCAAAATTTGTAATATGAGAAACTAGACGCGTCAAATGGCCTGTAAGAACGACAAGAAGCCCGTCCGCAAAGGAATCCAATGTTCCCGTGTGCCCGACTTTTTTTGTGCCAAGAGATTTTTTTACTGCCGATAAAGAAGCAAAACTCGTTTCTCCGGACTGCTTGCTTAAAAGCAAAATTCCGGAGTTTGCGTTACTGCCCGTCTGTCTGCTGTCTGCGGATCTCATTTTCCTCTGCTTCAAGACGATTTAATTTATTTACCATCTCAAAGCCGTCCTTTATTGAACTGTCAGCAATAAAACTGAGTTTTGGAAATTTTCGAATTGTAAGTTTTCTTGCGATTGACGACTGTATGAATCCTGCCGCGCTGTTAAGCCCGGCAACTCCTTTTAAAATCTGTCCCTCTGGCAAAAAACTCGAAACATAAACTTTTGCATAAGCCAAATCTGCGGCAACTTCAACACGATTTATCGTCAAAAAAGTTGAAACACGCGGATCTTTTATTTTCTGGGTGCTGATAAGCAGTGCAATTTCGCCGCGAATCTGCTCACCCAGTTTTGCAAGTCTAAATTCACCCATTATTCAGCATCTCCATTCGGAACAAATGAAGGATTTAACTTATCTTTTGCTGCTTTTTTTGCTTTTCCTTTAGCCTTTGCTTCTGCTTCTTCTGCGGCAATCTGCGCTGCTGCAGCTTCTGCTTCGGCTTTTGCAGCGGCAATTCTCTCTTTAGCCTTTGCTTCTGCTTCGGCTTTTTCATCTACGAGAGATTCGCCAAGTTTTCTTGCAACTTCAACGTATTCAATAACTTCAAGCTGATCGCCAACCTGAATGTCCTGCCAGTTTTCAAGACCGATACCACATTCAAAACCGGCCTTAACTTCTTTTGCATCGTCCTTGTAACGTTTGAGCGAAGAAATTTTTCCTGTCCATTTAACAATTCCGTCTCTGATAAGGTTAACAGTAGCTGATTTTTTAACAAGACCTTCTGTAACTGAACATCCTGCAATAACTCCAACTTTTGGAACACGGAATGTGTTGCGAACTTCAACCATACCGATATTCTGTTCAATTGTATCTGGACGGAGCATTCCTTCCATTGCCTGCTGAATCTCTTCAACACATTTATAGATAACGTTGTATTTTCTGATTTCTACTTTTTCTTCATCAGCAAGCATCTTAGCTTTTGCCGTTGGACGAACATTAAATCCAATAATGATTGCATTTTCATCTGCGGC
>NZ_DBJD01000094.1:19282-20751 GCF_002297065.1 Treponema sp. UBA785
AGAGACTGTTTCAACGCCTCTGCAGAACCTTGGAGGTCAGCTTTTATGATAACCTTCAATTCTTTTACTTCGCTTGCTTCGATTGTAGAAACGAGGTTGTCCAATGTAACTTTCTTAACAGCCTTTGCCGCCTCAAAACGCTTGAGTTCCTGGCGTTTGTTTGAAATATCGCGAGCATCGCGTTCAGTTTCTGTAACCTGGAACGGATCCCCGGCATTCGGCATCTCATCTAAACCGAGAACTTCAACTGGCATAGAAGGAGTAGCTTCTTTTACTTTTTCTCCGCGGTCGTTGAACATTGCGCGTACTTTTCCAGAATAAATTCCGGCAACAAACGGATCTCCAACCCTCAATGTACCGCTCTGAACCATAACATCAGCAATAACACCGCGTCCCTGGTCAACATGAGATTCAATAACTTTTCCTTCTGCACGTGTATCCCAATGAGTCTTTAATTCAAGCATTTCTGCCTGAAGAAGAATTGCATCGAGAAGCTCGCTGATTCCTTCGCCTTTAAGAGCAGAAATTTTTACGTACTGAGTGTCTCCGCCCCATTCTTCAGGAGTAAGCCCCTGTTCAGAAAGCTGTGTCATTACTCGGTCAGGATTTGCATCCGGCTTATCAATTTTGTTAACTGCAACGATAATCGGAACTTTCGCATCTTTTGCATGGCTCAAGGCTTCGAGTGTCTGCGGCATTACACCGTCATCTGCGGCAACTACAAGAACACAGACATCTGTAATTTGAGCACCACGAGCACGCATCATTGTAAAGGCTTCGTGTCCAGGAGTATCGAGGAATGTGATTACGCCCTTTTCAGTCTTAACCTGATAAGCACCGATTTTCTGTGTAATTCCGCCGGCTTCGCCAGCTGCAACATTTGTTTTTCTGATTGCATCAAGTGTTTTTGTCTTACCGTGGTCAACATGTCCCATTACGGTAACAATTGGCGGACGAGGAAGCTCATTTCCTTCTTCACCCTTGTCGCTTTCAATTACAGTTTCGTCATAAAGAGAAACAAGATGAACATCACAGCCGTATTCGGCAGCAAGAAGAGTTGCTGTGTCAGAATCAATGCTTTGGTTTATTGTAACCATCATTCCCATTGACATAAGCTTTCCGATGATTTCGCTGGCTTTAAGGTTCATTTTCTTTGCCAAATCAGAAATCGAAACAGATTCCATAATATCGATTGACTTTGGAACTACGCTTGCAGGAGTAACTGCCTTCTTCTTATAAAGTTCTTCTTCGTCAAAAAGCTCTTCCTTGTCCTTGCGGTTGTTGTAAACCTGTTTTTTGCCTTTAAAAGCCTTTTTTCCAGGTCCTTTCTGTTCAGGAATTGCAGATGCAACTGGCGCTCCTCCAAAACCCGGTCTTCCACCGCCAAATCCTGGACGGCTGCCAAATCCTGGTCTTCCAGCCTGATTTGGTCCACGGTTAAATCCGCCTTGTCCATTTGGACCGCGGTT
>NZ_DBJD01000094.1:20860-31647 GCF_002297065.1 Treponema sp. UBA785
GACGGTTAAATCCGCCGCCTTGAGCGTTTCTATCGCGGTTCTGATAATTTTCGCGCGCCTGCGCTCCAGAAAAACCTCCGGAACGCTGTCCGTTATTGTTATAATTTCTGTTTCCATAACCGCCGTTATAGCCACCTTCGCGATTGCCATAACCACCGTTCTGACCACGGTTGTAACCGCCGTTACGCTGACGGTTTGGAGTTGAAAGATTGCCGGCTTTTACATTTGGTCTTGCAGAGCCGATTTCAAAAGTAGTACGAGTCTGTCCAGCAGGACGCTGTTGCTGAGGACGAGGAGCAGAAGAAGCTGCTGCTGCCGGTACAGGAGATTTTTTTACAACTGGAACCGGACGCTTTTTATTTTCTCCGTTTTCAGCCGCACTTTCCTGAGCCTGCGCAGGCGCTTTTCTCTTTACGACTACAATTTTTCTCTTTTCCGGTGTACCTGAATTTGCAGAAATAGCAGCAGATGCTTTGTTTTCTGCTGGTTCTGCTTTTTTCTTATTCAATACAAATCCGGGCTTTTTCTCTGTTTCTTCAGCCATATTTTCTCGTTTTTCCCCTTATAATTTTTCTCGCACTACTCTTTTAGCCTTCGATATTAAAATTTATTAAAATTTCAAAGACTTTTTATTCTACCGTTTTTTATTACTCAAATTCAAATTCTACGCCACATTTTGGACATTTTGTCATATCCAAAGTGATTTTTGCGCCACATTCAGGACAGAAATACTCTTCCTCTTCTTCCTGTCCAGGCTTTTCTTCTTCTGTTTTTTCAGAATCATCTTCAACAAATTCAACTACATCGCGAATGATTGAATTCACTTTTTCAAGCTCTTCCTGGGTTACGCCTTCAACATTGATTGAATCAGAATCGAACGAATCAACAAAAGTCTGAATATCATCAAATCCAGCAGCCTTGAGCCTTGCAGCAACATCAACATCAACTCCTGGCAATTCAGAAATCGTCGAAATCGGTTCGCTTTCTTCAGAACCAGTGCTTTCTTCTGAAGAATTGTTAAATAGATTTTCCGCAGCCTTGCGTGTAGAGAACTGGCTCAAATCCATTTCTGCAGCCTGCTCTTCGGTTTTTACGTCAATTGACCAGTCGCAGAGACGGTTTGCAAGACGAACATTCATGCCAGATTTTCCGATAGCAAGAGAGAACTGACTTTCGTTTACAATTGCAAGAGCCTGTTTTTTTTCTTCATCCGTAATCAAAACTTTCTCAACTTCGGCAGGCGAAAGCGCGTTTTTAATAAACTCAACAGGATTCTGGTCATAGCGCAAAACGTCGATTTTTTCACCTTCAAGCTCGCGGATTACATTCTGAATACGTACACCCTTAAGACCAACACACGCGCCTACAGGATCCACATCTTCCTTATTAGAGAAAACTGCAATCTTAGTGCGATAACCTGCTTCACGAACAATTTTGTAAATTTCGACTGTCTTATCTTCAAGTTCAGGAACTTCAAGCTCAATAATTGACTGTACGAATTTAGGATCTGTGCGGCTCAAAACCAGCTGAACTCCAGAAGAAGTAGTTTTTACGTCAACAACAATAGCCTTAATTCTGTCATTTTTCTGATAAATCTCGCGTGAGCTCTGATATTTTTTTGGAAGAACTCCTTCAACTTTACCAAGATCAACGTAAATATTTCCGTTGTATTCGCGCTGATAATATCCAATGATAACTTCGCCGATTTTGTCTTTATTTTCTGCCAGAAGATTGTTTTTAAAGCTTTCGCTCAACCCCTGATGAGCAGCCTGTTTTCCAGTAGAAACAGCAGAACGCTCAAAAGTCTTTGGATCAACAAGAATAAGGATTTCATCTCCAACTTCACATTCCTCGCTCATTTTAAGCGCATCTTCAAGTTCAATTTCTGTCACAGGGTCGTAAACACCATCTACAATTACTTTTTTCGAGTAAACCGAAACATCCGACAAATCATCTGCAAAATGAACTTCGCAGTTGTCCGCTGTTCCGAAAGTTTTTTTGTAAGCCGCCTTGATTGCAGACTCTACAGTCTGTTTAACAGATTCTACAGAAACTCCCTTTTCTTCTATGAGTTCCCGAATCGCTTCTGACATTTCTGACATATTATTTCTCCCTTTTGAAGTAGAAAAAAATTAACGGTTGCCTCATTTTTTAGAGGCTTCCCAAAAAATTCAATTCTGCAATTACAAATGAATAAATTTTGCTTTTGCTATATCTGCATAAGAAACAGTCTTCTGCTCAACAGAACCATCCGAATTTTCAACTTCGAGCGTTATCGAAGCATTGTCAGAGGAAACAACTTTTCCACCGACCCAATCCGTAACTGTTTTATCCCAAACCCGGACCTGACGTCCTTTAAAAAACGCAAATTCAGCCGCATTTTTTATATTTCGCTCCATTCCAGGAGAAGTAAGCTCCATGTAAGTATCATCAGTTCCAAGAATTTCTTCAATTTTTGGAAGAAGCGCATGATGCACCTTCGAGCAGTCATTTACGCCGATATTTACACTCGGATCATCTCCTGTAATTACAGCAAGAATATGAGTCGTGCTTCCATGTTTAGAAAATTTTAACTCAACAAGGTGGTAGCCAAGCGAAGAAGCAACATTTTCACATTCCTGATAATGCGGATAAGAAGTTAAAGGTATATAATCCATAATCTCTGTAATTTTGCTCCGGCAATAAAAAAGGACCCGTTTGCGCGGATCCATTTAAATATTACTATTAAAATGTTAACATACTTTACGATTTTAACAAAAAAATGTCAAGTACAATTCCTTATATAACAAAAAACTACAAAAGTTCAGCCGCCTTTTTTATATGCTCCGGCAAATCCACGTTAAAAACAGTTTTTTTCCCATCGACAGGAAGAGTTATCGTCGTCGCAGCAAGACACAGTTTTTTAAGGCCGAGTTTCCGCGCCTTTTTATTCAATTTAAAGTTTCCGTGCTTATCATCCTGAACAATCGGACAGCCGGCCTTTGCAAGATGAATTCTTATCTGATGCATTCTTCCGGTTCCAAGCGCAAGGTGCAAGACAGAAAGCTCGATTTCTTCACTTTCAAAAGAACCATCCTCCTTTTTAGCAGCATTTTCCGTTCCAGAAACAATTTTAACTTTTCCAGATTTTAAAACCTTAAAGTCCGTAACAGCATTCAATTCACGTCCAGCTTTTACAACGTTGTCTTTTAAAGTTCCAGCCAAAGCCGTTTTTCCATTTACACAAGGCAATCCAAAACATACAGCCGTATATTCTTTTTTTACCTGTTTTCCTGCAATCAAGCCAATCCATCTATTAGCCGCGGCAGCCGACTTTGCAACAACCATAAGACCGGACGTTTCCTTGTCGAGCCTGTGCACCAAAAAAACCTTATAACCGACCTGCTTAGAAAGCTCTTCGTCCAAAGAATGCGCAATACCTGCGCCGCCCTGAACACTCATTCCGGCTTCTTTATTTATTAGAAGAATTTCCTCATTTTCATATACAATTTGAATATTTTTCATCCGATTATCAATCTGTAAGTATTTTTTTTGATTTTTTGGGGCCATTTTTGCTTGCGCAAAAACCGGGCTTTTCAGGGTTGTCATTCCAAAAAATGCAATTTCGCAAAGCGCAATCACATTTTTGGAACGCGCTTCGCTCGCCCTTACAATCCCTTGTCCAGTTGTGTATATTACAAAAAAAGTATTTTTTAGCCTAGTATTTTATGGAAGTGTCAAAATTATGAAAAAATTCCACCAAACTTTTATCCGCTCGATTTTTGCAATATTCTTTTTAATTTTTCCAAGTTTTCATTCGTTTTCAGAACTGATTTCAAGTTCAATCTACGGCTACAGCATAGATTTTCCAGAAATGTCAGAAATTTCAGATATGACGGAAGACGAAAGCTCAATTCTTTTTACTCACAAGCTTCTTCCGGTCCAAACCGCAGTAAAAGTCTGGCCGCAGGAAAATTTTCAAAGCAGCGCACAAGCCCTTTGCAAAACCTTAGAAAAACTTTCTGCGGCTGGAGAAATTTCTACGGCAAAATGGCGCAACAGAGAATGCGCCGTTTCTCAGATTACAATAAGCGAAAAAGCGCTTGGCACAAAAATGTGCGGCTGGGGAGCTTCCATTCCTATTCCAGATAAAAAAAGTTTTCTGACAGTTATTTCGTTCGCCCCGGAAGACAAGGCATACAACTGCGAACAGTTTATTCTTTCTATATTAGACAGCATAATGGTCGACCGCGGAAGCTTTAAAGAAAGCGGACTTATAACCGCATTCGCCTTTCCAAAGGCCGGACAAAAAAAAGTAACGCTCACAATTGACGGAAAAAAAATAAACACGGTTTTGGACAAAGATGATTCCGAAGCAAACCAGTTTGTCGTTGACCGTGAATTTTCAGTTTTTAAACTGTTTGTAAACCAAAAATGCTGGAAAGAAGCATGGCAGCGTTTTTACAGAATAATTGCAAAAGACGGAATGGGCCGCACAAAAAAAGCGGCATTTGACATTTCAAACGCGCTGCTCGAAGATTGTCAAAAAGAGTCCCCGGATTTTCCGGAAGCGGCAATTGCGCAAAAACTTTTAACCTGGACGCAAAATTTTAACTACGAAAGAAAATCCTCTTCAGCTGACAGCGCCGATTTTACAAATATTCCGGCAACGCTCGAAGGGGCAGGCTCTGACTGCGACAGCCGCTCAATGCTTTTAATGCTCCTTTATAAAAATCTTGGACTGGATTCAATTATGTTTATAAGCACTCAATACAGCCATGCCATGGTAGGAATAAATTTACCGGGAAAACAGGGACAAACCTACAGTCTCGACGGAAAAGAATATCTTTTTGGAGAAACTACGGCAAAAAATCTAACTTTTGGAATGATTGCAAAAGACATGCAGGACAGAAAAAACTGGATTCCTGTAGAACTCTACGAATAACTTAAAAGAAAGACAATTTTTCTGTTCTGACAAAGACTAGTTCCGTGTTAAAAGAGCATATACCTCTTCTGGAGTTGAAGCATCAAGAAGCTTATCACGCAAAGCCTTTTCTTTTAATTTTGAACTGAAAAAACTCAGCGTCTGAAGGTAATATGTGTGCTGATTATAAGCCGCTGCAATCATAATCAAAATTCTTACAGGAATTTCATCAATTGACTGATAGTCGATTATGTCCTTCTTGCAGATTCCAACACTCATTACAAGGTCTGTCACGGAAGACAGGCGCACATGAGGAATTGCAATTCCACGGCCTATTGCTGTAGACATAAGCTCTTCACGCTTTAAAATTTCTGTAACAAGCTCATCGCTGTATTTTACCTGAGGAGCTGTGCTCAAATTGTTTGCAAGCTCAACAAGAGCATCGCGTTTTGTAGTATGATTTATAAAAACAATGCGGTCTGGTGAAAGAATGTTTTTTACGATTACTTCAGGATTGCTTTCTTCTTTTTTGATATTTGAAGAAAGACGTTCATTTACCCATTTTTCAATCTCTGATTTTTTAAAACGCCATACCGTTCCAATTTTTCCAGCAGGAATTTCGCCTTTTTGAGCCCAGTCATAAACAGTGCGTTCAGAAACACGCAGATATTTTGCAACTTCTTCAATTGTAAGGATATCGTCTTCCACTTTTTTCTCCAAATTTTTTATAAACTCTTAACAATCTTTTGCATATTTTGCATTTAGAACGGTATTTTGTCAAGCAAACACATTCTCTTCAACTTTATTGCAAAATTAAAGAACATTCTGATAAAAAAAACATTTTTTTATCAAACTTGACCATAATTTTTAATCATTATACCATAAAAATAACCATGCTAAAAAAAATAAATCCAATTCCTACGATATGCGCAACGATTGTGCTTGCATATACATTTTGTGCAGTAAAGCCTCTTTCTAAAGAAATTCATTTTGTGACCAAATGGACGGTTGACTGCAACAAAACTTCTCCAGATTCAAACAAAATCGAACCTTCGCAATATATTCCGTTCAGGCTTGGACAAAACGCAGGATATTTTACAGAAGAAGGCCGAATTGCTCAGACTTTTACATTTCCGTACAAAATTGCAATCAGTCCAGATGATTACTGCATTTACGGAACAAGCGACAAAAGCCTAAAGCTTATATCCAAAGAAGGAAATCAAAAGAAAGAACTAAAAATGCAAGGATTTCCGTTTTTTCAAAAAGACAGAAAATTTCTTATGTTGCCAGGCGGAACAAGCTTTGTTTTTTTGAATGAAAATTTTGAGCCAAAATGGAAATTTGAAAATTATGTTCCTATTACAGCTCTGGATTCTACAAACGAAAAAGTTGCCGCAGGCTATGCGGACGGATCAATTCTTATTTTTGACACAGACGGAAAAATCGAACAGCAGTATGAGCCAGGCGGAAGCAAATATCCTGTAATTCTAGGTCTTGCAGTTTCGGATGACGATTTATCGACAGCGAGCGTAAGCGGTCAAAAACAGCAGAGATTCACACTTGCAAAAAAAGAAAACGGAATTACAAAAATCTTCTTTCATGAATATCTGGAATCAGATACAACAAAACAGGTTCTCGTAAAATTTTCAAGCGCCGGTGATTACTGCTATTTTGCGCACAAAGACTGTCTTGGCATTGTAAACTGCAAAACTTTAAAATCAAAGCATATTCCGATAAAAGGCGATATTCTTTCGATAGAAGAAACTGGCGACAAAAAAAATATCTTTGTCCTGAGCAAAAATGACGGAATTTATTCAGTTTCTGTAATACAAAAGCACTCGGTCTATTCCGGAAAATTTAGCTTTAAAGCGGAAAACGCCTGCATAACAGTAAAAGACAATTCGCTTTTTGTCGGACGAGACAGTTCGATTTCGAGAGTGGACATTGAGTTTAAATAAAAGCCGGAGGCAGATTTTGTATGAAAAAGATATATTCCATATTGACATTAGTTTTTGTTTCTTTTTTTGCCTTTGGTTTTGACTGGCCGCAGGAAGAAATCATGTCCGACACTTTTTTTGCATATTTTGCGCACACCCGTGGCGGAGTTATAAATCCTTCGCTGATTTTTAGCGACAGCGGAGAAATTAAAACTTCCAGCAAAGGAACTGTCACCGCGGTTTTGAGCGAACATGACGAAGATTCTTCGCTTTTTGAAAGCACTCTTGGAAACGCGGTGATTCTCGTTCACGATGACAGCTTGATGACAGTTTATGCAAATTTGAATTCTGACGATCAGGAAAAACGATATGAACTTTCGGAAGTTGAAAACGCAACCCCTCTTGGAACCTGCGGAAGCTCCGGCTGGCAGGAAGGAAACGCTCTTTTGGAATTTCAGGTTGTCGATTTAAAGGCCAAAACGCTCGTAAATCCGCGAATTTTAATGCCGCGCTTTGGAAACGAGCTTCCGCTTGAAATTCTCAATCTTACGGCTGTAAATAAAAAAGGAACTGAATATAATTTTGACAAAAATAGAAGAATTCCTTCGGGGACATACTTTATTTACTGCGCACAGCGGCCGGTTTCTATGCCATACAAAACGGCAATTCTTGTAAACGGAGCAGTCGCCGACACAATTACATACGACGCGCTGGTAAGCATAGACGGAAAACTATGCGTAAACAATAAGAGCAACTATTCTTCTTCTGTAATTTATCCAGACCAAAAAAGACAGCTCTTAGGCGAAATTGCAATTCCGAAGGGACACAACAGAATTACAGTTTCGGTTGCAGATATTCTGGGAAAAGAAAAAATCCTTGCATATTCTGTGGAAGCATATTGAATTTAAACAAAAAAAATGCACCCCTGATTGGAACGGCGCGCAGCGTCCGCCTGCGGCGGATGGAGCAAAAGCGGAACCGTGGAAAGCAGGTTTGAAAGCGGCTTGCGGTCCCAAATAAAAAACAAGAATTTTCTAGTTTATTGCGATTAGTCTTTTTTGGTGATAAAATGTTTCTGTTATGGAACACAAGATGATTACATCAGCGTCTGGCTGGCGCAAGGTTTTTGCTGAATCCGGAGAAAAAGACGACGGCAATAGCGAAATCGGAAATTTAAACCGCACAATCGCGGCGCTTGCAGCAGAAACCTTTGCAGACTATATGCTTGCTCAAAAAAAATCCCCTTTAATTATAGTTGGAATGGACACTCGTCCTACAGGTCCGGCAATTGCAGAAACAATGCTTAGGGTTTTTCTGGCAAAAAAAATTGCAGTTTCGTATACTGGAATCATTGCCTCTCCAGAAATTATGGTTTATGCACATTCGGCGGACGGATTTGTCTATATTTCGGCAAGCCACAACCCGATTGGCTACAACGGAATTAAATTCGGGCTGAATGACGGAGGTGTTTTGAATGGACAGGAAAACGCAAAACTCGTTGCAGAATTTGAAAAAAAATGCGTCCGTCCTGATGCTGCTGAATATGCGCAAAAATTGGCTTCTTCCTGTTCTGACATTGATTTGGATTGGGTTTTTGCAGAATCAATCGCGACAAAACATTCGGCGGCAAACACTTACAGAAATTTTGAAAAAGAAGTAATTTCGGGTTCGAAAGAGCCTGCCGTACAAAATGCGGTATTTGCAAAAATAAGACAAAACTTGATTCAAAAACCGCTGTGCGTAGTAGCAGATATGAACGGTTCTGCGCGCACAATGTCCATTGACAAAGCATTTTTAAACGAATGTGGAATTTCCTTAACGACAATCAACAGCGCTCCAGGACAAATCGCCCACGAAATTATTCCTGAACCGGAAAATTTAGTTTGGTGCGCACGCGAAATCGAAATAAGACAGGCCGCTGGCGACAAAAACTGCATTCTTGGCTACATGCCTGACTGCGACGGAGACCGTGGAAATATTGTCTATTGGGACGAAATTGAACAAAAAGCAAAGTTTTTAAGAGCACAGGAAGGATTTGCGCTTTCAGTTCTTTCAGAACTTGCATATTCGGCATATCAGGCTCAAGTTTCTCAAGGGTGCGGACTTGCAAAAAAAGCAGAGCTCTTTTTATCAGGAAAAAATGGACAAACCGGCTCTTTTTTTGGCGGACAAAAAGTCGGTGTTGCGGTAAACGGCCCTACATCAATGAGAATCGAAGAAATCGCGCATGCTTTTAAGGCAGAAGTTTTCCGTGCGGAAGTTGGCGAAGCAAATGTCGTAAATTTGGCGCGCGAAAAGCGAAGAGAAGGCTGGACAGTGCGCATTTTGGGCGAAGGTTCAAACGGCGGAAACATTACTCATCCGGCGGCAGTGCGCGACCCTCTTTGTACAATTTTTGCGCTTATAAAACTTTTGATTTTAAAAGACGACCAAATCAACGGAGTTTTGAGAAAAGGTCTTTTTCATCTTTGGTGCGAAGCAAGCGGCCAAATGGAAAAATACAAAGAAAACTACACATTGCGCGACATAATTGAAACTTTGCCTGTTTACACGACTACTGGCGTAAGCGAAGAAAGGGCAGTCCTTCAGATAAAAACAACAGATCACGGAATTTTAAAGGCAAAATTTCAAAAAATATTTGAAAATCAGTGGAATTTGCATAAAAATGAATTAAAGGAACTGTACGGTTTTGAAAGCTATGTTGCTGTCAGAACAAACGGAACCGTTGAAACCAAAAACATTGACGATTATTCGCAGAGCGGCAAAGGCGGACTCAAAATCATTTTTTACGATGAAAACGAAAAGCCTGTCGCATTTATGTGGATGCGCGGAAGCGGAACAGAGCCTGTTTTCCGCGTAATGTGCGATGTAAAAGGAAACAAACCAAAAGAAGAACAAAAGCTTCTTGAATGGGAAACAAAGATGATTCTGCGTGCAGATTCACTAGCATAGAACTTTTTATGGGAGAAATTTATGGAAAAATCAGAAATTCTTGAGCGTGCCAAAAAGTACATCGAAGAAGAAAAGGACGAGAGATTCCGGAAGGAAGTTGAGGAGCTTGTCGAAAAAGAGGATATGAAGGAGCTTGAAGACAGATTCTATCAGACTCTTGAATTTGGAACAGGCGGACTGCGCGGAGTTATGGGCGGAGGAACAAACCGCATGAACACTCTCGAAATAAACCTTGCCACCCAGGGACTTGCAAACTACGTTCTTAAAGCGTTCCCTCAGAAGGCAAAAGACGGAACTTTGAGCGCGGTAATCGCCTATGACAGCCGCAAAAATTCCGATGTCTTCGCAGAGGCGACAGCCCTTATTCTTGCCGCAAACGGAATCAAGGCTTATCTTTTCACAGGCCTCCGCCCTACTCCAGAGCTTTCGTTCGCAATCCGCGAGCTTGGAGCGCAGACAGGCGTTGTCGTTACGGCTTCTCACAATCCGCCGCAGTACAACGGCTACAAGGCTTACTGGGACAACGGAGCACAGGTAATCGAGCCGCATGACGTTGGAATCATCGATGAAGTGAACGCTGTAAAATCAGTAAAGACAATCTCAAAGGAAGAAGCGCTTAAATCAGGAAAGCTCGTTATGATAGATAAGGAAATCGACGAGAAATTCTGGGCGATGTGCAAGGCTCAGCTTTTCCGCCCTGAGCTTATCAAGGAAAAGGCTTCAACAGTAAAAATCGTCTACACGCCGCTCCACGGAACAGGCGCAATGCACGTTGAAAAAGTTCTCGGAGACCTCGGACTCAAAGTAATCACAGTTCCGCAGCAGAGAGAGCCGGACGGAAGATTCCCGACAGTTGAAAAGCCGAACCCGGAGGAAGCTCCGGCGCTTAAGCTCGCAGTTGAGCTTGGCGAAAAAGAAAAGGCTGACTGCGTAATGGCGACCGACCCGGACGCAGACAGATTCGGAACTGCATTCCCTGGAAAAGACGGAAAATT
>NZ_DBJD01000094.1:31814-61880 GCF_002297065.1 Treponema sp. UBA785
CCTTTCTGCGACTACATCTGCAAGAAATTCGGCGTGAAAATGCACGAGTGTTTGACAGGATTCAAATGGATTGCCGCAGTCGAAGACGAATTTGAAAAAGACGGCTCAGAAAATTACGTTTTCGGTCTTGAAGAGTCTTACGGCTACAAAGTCGAAAAAGAAGTGATGGACAAGGACGGCGTTTCAGCGGCTGCAATGTGCGCGGAAATGACGCTTTACTGGGCTTCAAAAGGAAAATCGATTCTCGAGCATCTTGACGATATGTGGAAAGAGTACGGATTCTTCGAGGACAGAGCGATTTCCCAGTATTTCCCTGGCTCGGCTGGAAAAGAAGTCATGGCAGGAATTATGACAAAGCTCCGCGCGGAAGGCTTAAAAGTTCTCGGCGGAAAGAAAGTTCTTGAAATCCGCGACATTCAGGAAAGCGTCTCTTACAATCCTGAAAAACCGGCTGAAAAGTCAAAAATCGCGCTTCCAAAGTCAAATGTTCTCCAGTTTGTGCTTGAGGGCGGAACAATCGTTTCAGCGCGCCCGTCAGGAACAGAGCCAAAAATCAAGTTCTATATCAACTCACGGACTGAGGTCAAAGGAACTCTCGACGAGGCGAAGAAAGAATCGGCAGAAAGCTGCGATTTAATTTCAAAAGAAATCAAAAATCTTCTTGAAAATGCAAAATAATTAAAAAAAATGGACTGCCGGCAAAACAAATTGCAAAAGCTGGCAGTCCAAGTTTTATTCATGAACAATAACCTGCACTTGATTGCGTCAAACAAAAAAATTCTCTCTCTTTATGAAGACGGCGCTGTTTTTTGTGCCTTTGACACAGAAACTTCCGGACAAAATCCAGAAAATTCGAACATAATCGAAATCGGCGCAGTAAAATTTACAAAGGACAGAGTTCTTGAAAAATTTTCATCTTTAATAAAAGCTCAATCTCCGTTAAATCCGTTTATTGTTGGCTTGACAGGAATCAACGACAAAATGCTGGAAAATGCTCCTTTAGCAGAAAAAATCATTCCAGAATTCAGAAATTTTTGCAAAGGAACAATTTTACTGGCGCACAATGCACAATTTGATCTTCGTTTTATGAACGCAGAATCACAACGCCTCGGTTTTTTGCCGCTGCAAAACAGCGCAGTCGACACGCTCAGACTAAGCAGGATTATGCTGCCAGAAAACAAAAGCTGGAAACAGACATTTCTTGCAGACCAGTTCAGCATAGACAAGGGACATGCACATCGCGCCTTTGACGATGCAAAAGTCTGTGCCGAAATATTTAAAATTTTAATAAAAATGCCAGTTCCGCAAAAAAAGAAAAAACAGAGGCCTAGAATCTACTCGGAACAAACATATTCTCTCGCAGTCCAGGCATTGTTATAAGGCAGGCAAAAATGGAAACAAAACTGAAAAGCAATCTTTCGAATTTTGAAGCAATTGATTACATTCAACGGGACATGGAATTCAACAAACGGATAAACTTTTCCGACATGATTGAATATATAAAAAGTGAACTCCACATTTATCTAAAAACAGACAGCATTGCTCAGACAAATTCAACTTATTCAAACCGTTTCGGTCAAACCTTAAACATTACAACTCTTGTCTGCAAAAATATAAAGGTAATCATCCGCGAAAAAATCACATCGGAAGCAGATGTTAAATTTGTTTCTTTGGATAGCGAAAATTTGGCCGAAAACCAAAATCCAAATTCAATAGAAGAAATATAAATTCCCACTAAAAAAACGATATAAAATTCTCAAACCGCAGATTTTGCCAAAAACTAGCCACGAGGAGCTTTTGCAGGGTCAATCGGAAGTCCGTTCTGAAAAACCATAAGGCTTATTTGGCTTTTTGAAGAATAACTGTCAATTCCTGCCGTTCCAATCTGAGTTTTAAAATCGATATAATCGCCTTTAGAAACCAAAACTTTTCCAAGTCCGGTGTATGCGTAAATATGGCCGGTTTTGCTTTGAATAAAGACAACGTTTCCAAAACCGCGGTAAGTTCCGCTAAACATTACAGTTCCAGACTTTATTGCATCGACAGGCTCGTCCTTTTTTGCACTGAGCGTTACGCCGCTAACTTTTCCGTTTACGTAAGCAACTTCAGGCTTTTGAACAGGCCAGACAAGGTTCGGATCGCCTTTTTTTTCAGAATAATTATGAGTATCGACAATAACGGACGGCAACTGATTTTTTAATTCAGAATTTTTTGATGTCGGGGCAGTAGTTTTTGAAGTTTCAGTATTTTTTACATTCTGATTAGAAGCAACCGCAGAAAGTGCCGGAATTTTTATTTTTTGCCCGACCTTAAGTCCAGATTTTTCGTCTGTTCCATTCAATTCGTAAAGCTGCTTTACACTTACCGAAAAATTTCTGGCAATTGCGTACCAAGTGTCGCCTTTTTTGACTGTATAAGCCTGAGTATTTTTTTCAAAATTGCTTTTTTCGGTTTTAGAGCCGCTTTTTGAATCATTTTTTGAAGCAGAATCATTTGTTTTTGCTTGAACCGCTCCGCTTTTTTCCGGAATTACAAGTTTTTGTCCGATCTTTATATCTGTACCGCCAATTTTGTTTACATCTGCAATCGATTGAACCGTTGTATTATATTTTTTTGAAATTGAATAAAGAGTTTCGCCTTTTTGAACAGTATGAGTCAATTCAGCAGACAAAAAACCTGAACAAAAAACACTGACTCCAGTAAAAAAAATTGCAGTTTTTACATTTTTAAAAAATACAGACTTCATAACTCATATATTTTCGGCAAAAAATATATGTTTTAAAGGCAAAAAAAATATAATTACAGTTTTTTATAAAAAAATGCCAATTTAAAAAGCGAACTGCGGCTTTTTAGTCAGAAACAACTTCATCAAAAATTTTTCGAATTTCTATGCCGTTTATAACAAGTCCTTTTGCATATCCGTTCAAGGTGTGTTTTCTTCCGCCACGAAGATGCGCGCTCGTAATTCCATATTTTATTGAACGGTCCGCTTCTATCAATGCGCTCAAATGGTCGGCAAGACGGACAGTTTTTCCGTCAACAGGATTAAATTCGTCAAAATTGTATTTTCCGTTCAAATCTTCCCATTCAACTTTCTGAACCTTTTTATTTCCGTTTTTTTGCTTTTGCTGAATTCGGTTTGAAAACTCGTCATTTGTAAAATAAATAATTTCGTCAGCATAAAAATCATCCATAAGAGGAACAAGTTCGCGGTTGACTATTTCATCCTCGATTTTTTTTACAATGTCAGGAAGAGCGTCGGTTGCCTGCTTTACAGGAGAAATAATATCTCGTGTTACGGCTTCCGGCAAATCGTGAAAAAGAGCCGAAAAAAAGTCGTTAAAAAGACGCTTTGGGCACATTTTAACTTTTGTGTCCCTCATCAAAAGAACAGTAAGGGCGGCAACAAAATAGCAATGTCCAAGCACGCTTGTCTTTGGAACTCTCGGAGTTTGATTCCATCTTGTCTGAAAACGCAGCTGTTCAATCATCATAATAAAATCGAACGGCCGCTGCCTCGTAACAAGAAGCTGCATTCCGCGCAAATCCAGATATTTCTGAATTTCCTGATTCAAATCCTTTTTTATTTTTACAATCCGCTCTTCTTCGTTTACACATTCAATCATCTGAAGTTCGCGCATTGAAGCAAATTTATGGGCAGCACGCAAAACCCGCGCAGAAAGCTCAAGTTCCTTTGGCATAGGAAAATTTCCGGCAGTACGTGCAATATAAAGTGTAAAATCTGAATAAAGAGTTTCGTCTTCAATTATGTCTTTGTACTGTTTTAAAACCCATTCATTCAGTTTTAGATATTCCTGCGGAAACTGACGGCGAATCATCTGCTGAACAGGACTTTTTATGTCGCACAATGCAATTTTTTTTAGAAGCTCAAAAAGAGAGGCGTTTATAATCCATTCCCAGTCAATTTTATTTCCGGCTTTTTCTTCGTATTTTCCAATTATGTACGCAACAATCATTCGTTCCGCCGCCTTGTCCATTTCTACAAGTTCAAAAGGCCGGACCAAATCGTTCCATCGTTGAATAGAAAAACCTTCAAATAATTTTAGAATGAATTTTTTATTAAGCATATTTTAGCTGGCAATTCCTGACTTATGATCTGCATCAAGTTTTTCTTTCCAAACCACAGCTTTCTTTTTAGTTTCTTCTGCTTCATCTTTCATGCCTAATAAAATCTGAAGGCGGCGCAATGCAAGAAGATAGTTTATCGCCGCGTTCATATCGTCAATGCGATGCGTTGAAAGTTCATACCGGTCGCGATATTGAGTTGCAGACTGATCCAAAAGTTTTAAAACAAGCCGAATATAATAAACTGTATTGTCGTAATCTGCAGAACGAGGATCAAAATAATCTTTGCAGGCTTGTTTCATTGGAATAAGGTTTTTTGCAACTGTACAAAAACGGCCTCTAAGCTCAACAAAAGACCACTTCCATTTCGTATTTTCTCCGAAAGCGTCAACCAAAAGTTGAATTGCAAGTCCAAGTTTTTTTACAAGATAAAATCTTTTTTCAAGAGGAGTATTTTCGATTTCGGCAACTTTGTCTTCAATTTCGATGTAAGGGCAATTTATAACAGCAGTAACAACTTCTTCAAGCTGAATTATTGCCTTGTAAAGACATTTTCTTGCGTCGTTGAGAGCATCATTATTTTTAGTATCAAGAATTTCGACAGAAAGATTGTTTATTGCAATCCACATCGTTGCAATATAAATCTGATCTTCGCAAAGAAAAAGTTTTTTATAGCCGACATTGTTTTTTTCTTTCTCGATTAAAGCAAGAACCTCTTTTTCTTTTTCAAGATGAGCATTTATTTCATCTTTGTATGGAACAATTTTTTCATTAAAAAGCTCTCTGTTTTCTGTTGAAATCTTCGCCATTAGCTTTCTCCAGTACCCGAAAATTTTGCAAGCATTGATTTTGCATGTTCCAAAGATTCCTGACTCGCCGCATCACCGGAAAGCATACGCGCAATTTCGGCAACCCTCTGCTCTCCTTCAATCGGAGAAACTTCGGTATTTGTCATTCCTTCAGAAACACTCTTTGTAATCTTAAGCTGATTATCGGCATAAACAGCTATGCTGGCAAGATGTGTTATACATAAAATTTGACATTTTTTTGCAAGATTTTTTAAATGCTGTCCTACAGAAACCGCAACTTCTCCACCGATTCCCGTATCGATTTCATCAAAAACAAGGGTTCCGACACTGTCTGTTTCCGCAAGAACAGTTTTTAATGCAAGCATAACGCGGCTCAATTCACCGCCAGAAGCAATTTTAGCAAGGCTTTGAAGCGGATTACCGGGATTGGCCGCAATCAAAAATTCAATATCGTCCATTCCATAAGGACCGCATTTCTGTTCGATTTGAGAGCCATTTTTTTCCGCAACATTGACTGCAAACCGCGTATCTTTCATTCCCAAAGTTTTTAAAATCGCCATAACCTGCCCGGACATTTTTTGAGCGGCAATTTTCCGGCTGTCAGAAATCTCTTTTGCCTGCTTATAGACATTCTTTTCAAGCCCGGCAATTTCCGCTTTTAAGGAATCCTTGTTTTTTTCGCCGCCACTAAGCTCTGCAAGCCTTTTTTGCGCGTCAAGTCCGAATTGAATCACTTCTTCAACCGGCGCATTGACCGACGAAGCATATTTTTTCTTTAAATTATAAATCAAAGTAAGCCTGTCCTGAACAAAAGCAAGTCTCTCAGGATCAAAAACAAGACTGTTTTTATAGGAAGAATATTCACCTGCAATGTCCGAAAGTTCATAAAATGCGCTTTCAAGACGGCTATCCAGAGATTCAAGATTTTTATCAAGCTGACAGGCGTGCTGTGCTACGGAACGGATTTTCTTTAAGAGCAAAACCGCTCCGCTAGAACTTTCTGCGCCTTCCAAAGTCTGGCAGATAGAATCTATGTCTTCGTAAAGTTTTTCAAATGAAGAAAGCCTCTTTTCTTCGTCCTCAAGCTCTCTGTCTTCGCCTTTTTTTAGTTTTGCATCTTCAATTTCTTTTACAGAAAATGTAAGAACATCGATTTTTTGAGCGCGTGTTTTATCGTCAGACAAAAGTTCATCCAAATTTCTGCGCTTTGCAACCAAATTTGAATAAAGAGCCGTAAATTCTTCAACTTTTTCGTCCAAACCGGCAAACGAATCAAGAAATTTTCGGTGCTCGCTAACGCGCATCAACGACTGATGCTCGTGCTGACCGTGAATGTCGATTAAAAAATTGCAAAACGAAGCCAAATCCGCCCGAGTGACAGGAGTGTCGCCTATCCAGGCGGCAGATTTTCCAGTATCGCGAACTGCACGGCGAATCAGAATTCTATCATCTTCGCTCTCAATTCCATGCACATAAAGCCATTGCGCAGGAGTTTTTATGTCATCTTCGTTTATTTTTGATGAATCAACAGGAGACGAAAGTCCTTTTATGTAAAAAGTTCCAGAAACCTGAGCTGTCTGACAACCAGTTCTTATATGTTCAACGCCGCCTTTTCCGCCGAGCAAAAAAGTCAGCGCTCCGATTAAAAGCGATTTTCCGGCACCAGTTTCTCCAGAAAGAACTGTAAATCCGTTTTTAAACTCAACACTGGCACTGTCGATAAGGGCAAAATTTTTGATTCTTAAATCCTCAAGCATTTGGACCTCCAGACCAGTTCAATTTCTGGCGCAATGATTTATAAAATTTTTCCTGAGTGCAGCCAACCAAAAGCGCTTTGTGCGGTGACTGATGAATTTTTATTATGTCGTCGACATGCAAATCGTTCGGAATCTGCCCATCAACCGTAATTATTACATCGCTTACACGGCTTGGAAGAATTTTTGTAGAAAGGCCATTTTTCGGGCTCAAAACCAAAGGCCGGCTCGAAAGACTAAATGGATTTATTAAAGTAAGACACATTGCATCGATATAAGGATCGATAATCGGACCGCCTGCGCTTGCAGAATATGCTGTCGAACCTGTTGCGGTCGAAAGAATCATTCCGTCGGCAACAAACCGGCCGAGAGGAGTTTTTCCGTATTCAACTTCAAAATTAATTGTGTGTGCAGAATTTTTAGCACTAATAACGACATCATTCAAACTTACAGCCGAAAAACGTTTCAGTCCACCGCGAATTATCTCTGTTTCAAGCATACTGCGGCTGACAATCAAAGATTTTCCGTCCAAAAATTGATGCAGCTGTTCTTTCCATTCATTTTTTTGAACAGAGGCAATAAAACCAAAGGTTCCAAAATTTACAGGAATAATAGGAATTTTTTCAGGCGCACAACCTCTGGCCGCAAAAAGCACCGTTCCGTCGCCACCCAAAGTTATTACAAAATCGTATCCGCTAAAAGGATATTGCTCGCAAAAGCCATTGAACAGAAAAACATCGCCTCGAATTCCACATTTTTCAAGGTAAGACTTTATTTCTGCTCCCATTTTTTGAGATTCTTCTTTATATGTGTTAACGATGATTAAGCAACGAACCATATTCTCTCCCATAAAAAGTCAAGATTAAAACTTCAGTTTTAGGATTAACTTTTTACTGCAATCTTTTATTACGGCAGGGTTCCCAAAACTTTTGCAATTTTTGCGGCAGATTCTGAACCAAGCCGAGGATACAAAGGAAACAAAACCGTCCTTAAGCTCAAAGATTTTGCTATTTTTAGCTCCTGCAGCTGTGATTCATCAAGATGGGCGATTACGCTGTCAGAATATGCAGGCTGAATTTCAATTTCCTTTTTAGAAGCATACTGCTTTACGTCTTTTACACTTCCGTTCAAAACAACAGGAAAAGACCAGATTGTAGAAGCATTGTCACTGTCCCTCACAAAAGTTCTGTTTTTTCCACTCATCAAAGAACGCTGAAAAACTGCGAACAAAGTCTTTCTTGCCTGCTCATTTCTGTTGAATTCCTTTAGCTGAATAAACGCAAGAGCGCTGTTTATATCTGGCAAAATATCTGTCCGCGGAGCAGAATCTGTATATTTTTTTAAAACAATCCATTCCCGGCGCTGAGGAGCCATTAAAACAGCGCCGCCACCGCCAGTCACAGTATCAAATTCTTCAAGCCCAAGAATAGAAAAAATTCCAAACGAACCTGCCTTTCTCTCAAGTTTTTTGCCGGCTTTTTTTTCTGAATTTTCTTCAGTTTCGGCATTTTCCGTTTTTTCCGGCAAGACCGCTCCAAAAGAATGAGAAATATCTTCGATTACAGGAATTCCAAGCGAAATAATTTCTTCGATTTGAGGAAGAATTCCCATTGTTTCGTGCAAAATCAAAAGTCTTCCGCCGTTACTTATTCCTTTTTGAACAATTTCTGCATTTACTAGACCAGTCTGCTCTTCAACATCCAAAACAAGCGGTTTATATCCAAGTTTTTGAATTGCATCATACTGCCAAAAAGGAGCCAGAGCGCTCAGCATAACAGAAGTATTCTCAGGCAAATCAAGAGCTTTTAGCGCATAAGAAAGGGCGATCGAAGGGCTTCTAAAGGCAACGGCGCCGTCACAACCAGAAAATTCCTTTAACGCCTGAATAAATTTTGAATTGAGTTCTCCTGGACCAGTTTTTTCGTCAACCATACAGGTTAAAACCGCATCCATCTCTTTTCTGCGTATCGTAGAACTGAAAGTCTGAATCATTTTTTACTGAAACCTATTTTTTTATCTATTGCCTCTTTTTAGGCACGGATTTAATCCAAAACTATCTATTCTGAATCAAAAATTTTCTGAAGTTCTTTTGGATTAAACAGTTTGCGGATATTGAGCATAATAAGATAATTGTTCTCCTGACGGATTACACCCTGAATGTACTCAGTTCCAATTCCGCTAATCATCTGAGGAGGATCTTTTACATCAGACATATCAACGGTTACAACTCTGGCGATTTTATCAATGATGATTCCAATTTTGTTGTTATCAATATTCAAAATAATAAAACCGCCGTCGAACTCTTCTTCGTTTGATGAGCTCTCAAGTTTTTTTATCTGAAAACGCTTGTGCAAGTTCATTACAGGAATAATCTCGCTTCGGAGGTTAAAAATACCTTCAACGTAATAAGGCGCATTCGGAATTTGGCGTACATCACAGACTTTTACAATTTCTTTTACGTCCATAATATCAACGCCATAAAGCTCCTCGCCAAGCTGAAATGTTACAAGTTGAATCTGAGTTCCTTCTGCCATTTTTTAACCTCTTTATTCTGAGAATTTATTTTTCAAGCGAATTTAAAACTTAAACTCCAAGAAGTTTTCTTGCTTCGATATAATCCGCAATTCCCTGTGCAACTTTTTTTGCTTCGCGCATTGCAAGAACAACTGTCGCAGGCTTGTGAACAATATCACCGCCAGCAAAAACACCATTTTTCGTAGTCATGCCGTAAGGAGTCTGTTTTGTAATTACATATCCGGATTCATCTACATCGATTCCGGTTGTCGAAGAAATTACAATGCCAGCAGGCTTTGAACCAACAGCAATCAAAATCTTGTCTGCCGGGAGAATTTTTTCTCCTTCAGGAGTTGAAACCTTAAGACCAGTAACTTTTCCGTTTTCGCCGACAACTTCAATCGGAGTGTGTTCCCATCTAAAATCAACTCCGTCTTTTACAGCTCCATCGTATTCTGCATGCGCAGCCTTCATAAATTCAATTGTACGACGATAGCAGTCAACAACAGAAGAAGCCTTCATCATAACAGCTGTGCGGCAAGCATCCATTGCAACATTTCCTGCTCCAATTACGATAACTCTGTCGCCTTCCTCAACAGGAACTTCAGAGCGGTCTACTTTTTCATCAAGGAAAAGACGTGTCATCCGAAGGAAATATGAAGACTGAATTACACCTTTCAGGTTTTCGCCAGGAATTCCAAGTCCTTTTGCAACTGATGTTCCGGCACCGATAAATACAGCTTCAAATCCTTCTTCAAACATTTTGTCGATTGTAATATCTGTTCCGACCCTTGTATTGCATACAAAAGTTACACCGAGAGCCTCGATATTTTTAATTTCGCGGCGGACAACCTCTTTTGGAAGACGGAAATCCGGAATTCCATAGAGCAAAACACCGCCCGGTTCTGACTCGCCTTCATAAACTACAACATTGTAGCCTTTGCGCGCCAAATCACCTGCAACAGTAAGACCAGCAGGACCTGAGCCTATCACAGCAACCTTGCCTTTAGTTTTTGGAACTAACTTTTCTGAAGAAAGCTGATTTTCTGAATAAAAATCTGCGATAAATTTTTCAATACGACCGATTTTTATCCCTTTTCCCGACTTATAAAGAACACAATGTCCTTCGCACTGATTTTCGTGAGGACAAACACGTCCGCAAATTGCAGGAAGATTGCTCTTTTGAGAGATAATTCTATAGGCTTCTCCAATATTTCCCTGAGCAAGCGCATGATTAAACTGAGGAATTTCGTTTTCGATCGGACAGCCTGTGCGGCAAAGCGGTTTTGGACAATTAAGACAACGGCGCGCTTCTTTTACCGCTTCTGCTACTGTATAACCTGGAATTTCTTCCTTCATAATATTAAGTACCTCTATTCTTATATTTTAATAGTCAACTTTAAAGTCGAATTATTAGAAATTATACCGTCAAACCAATAGAAAATCAAACCTAATCAACAATAAACAAAGTCAACGCAATAATATTTTTAATTCCAGCCTTTTTTAATTCAAAAGCGCAGGCTTCAAGAGTGCTTCCTGTGGTCATAACATCATCAAGAAGAACTACAGTTTCCGGAAGAGATTTTAGTAATTTTTGAATTTCTTTTTGCGGGCGCAGAACAAAGGCATTTTTTATCTGCTCAAGACGATGCTGCCGGTTCAATTTTTTCTGCTGAAAACGAGTAAGCCTCCTCAAAAAAGGCAAAGTTTGAATTCCATACAAATTCCGCAAATAAAAGCAAAGCTCATCAATTTGATCCCAGCCCTTCTGGCGAATTTTTCCAGGACGAGGAGGAACTGGCACAACAGGCAAAATTATACCTTCAGAATTCCATAATTTTGAAATTTCTGCAATTTTTTTAAAAGCAAACGAAGCAAAGACCGGAGAAAGGACTCTTTTTTCCTCAGTTTTCCAGGCAAAAAGCAGATTTTTCTTCCAAAGCCGATACGAAAAAAGAGAAAAAGAAGAATCTACGCTAGAAAGAATTTTTTGGCTTCGGCAAGATGAACACAGTTCAATTTCGCTCACGAGAATTTTTCCGCAGACCGAACAGCGTTTTGCTCCATTTTCAACAAAAAGTTTTTGAAGGCAGATTTTGCAGACAGGAATTATTCCGCTGTTTTTTCCGCAGCACAGACATTCTTCACCGCCAAGAAAAAAAACTTCAACATGCCGGAAAAAATTCATCAAAAAAAGAAAAAGGAACGAGATTTTTGTCCTGAGAGTTTTTGAAAACTTTGTTTTATTCACATAAATATAATTGTAAACAAATAATAAAAAACACACATCTTTTACGCGTTTTTTGAAAAAAAATCCACCGTCTGCGGCAATAATTGCACGTCATCAAAAATTTTATTAAACTTTTCTGATTATGAAGAAGAATTTCCGAGATTTTTTAAGCGAACAGTTTTCTAACGGTCTTCCAGTCTTTATGGACGGCGCGATTGGCACAATGATTCAGGCATCTGGCATTTGCGATTATGATATTCCAGAAGATGTTTCTGTTGAGCATCCAAAAATAATCAAAAATATTCACAAAATGTATTTAAAAGCCGGCTCAAATGTTTTGACAGCAAACACTTTTGGCGCGCTGCCGCTAAAATTAAAAAACGCACGCTATTCAACGGAAAAATATCTGTCTTCTTCTATAAAAATAATGGAAGAGGCAATTTCGGAAATCGAAGCTGAAGGAATTGTCCGTCCACATTTCAAAGCCTGGAACACTTCTCAAATCGGAAGGCTTTTGGAGCCAATGGGCGATTTGACTTTTGACGAAGCATACGAAACTTACAAAAAAACTGCGATTCTTGCAGAAAAGCTCGGTTACGACGTTGCGCTGATTGAAACAATGGCCGATTTGCACGAAGTTAAGGCCGCAGTTCTTGCAGTTCAAGAAAACACAAAGCTTCCAATTATCGCGTCAATGACTTTTCAAAAAAATCTGCGCACCCTGACCGGAGCCGACGTTCAAACAGTTGCAACTTATCTTGAAGCCCTGCATGTTGATGTGCTTGGTTTTAACTGCGGAGGCTCGCTCGAAGACGGAGAAAAAATTTCTTCTGAGTTCCTGAAATATTCGCACACTCCGGTAATTGTTCAAGTCAATGCGGGAATTCCTGTCGTAAAAAATGGAAAAACCGTTTTTCTTGTCGGGCCGGAAGAATTCTCCGAAAGCCAAAAGAAAAACCGTCTGAACGGAGCCTGCGTTCTTGGAGGCTGCTGCGGAACAACGCCAGAACACATAAAAGCGCTTGTTGAGAAAATTGAAAAAACAGGTCCTGTAAAACCAAATATGCCGGACGACAAAGACAGCACCCTTATATGCTCTTACAATAGAACAGTTCAAATCGGAGGCAGCGCAGGTCCAATGATTGTCGGAGAAAGAATCAATCCGACCGGAAAGAAAAAAGTAAAAGAAGCTTTAAAAGCGCATGATATGAATTTTGTGCTAGAAGAAGCAGAAAGCCAGATAAACGCAGGTTCACAAATTCTTGACGTAAATGTCGGACTTCCAGGAATTGACGAAGCTCAGATGATGGTTGATGCGGTCAAGACAATTCAAAGCGCTTTTTCAACTCCTCTGCAAATCGACTCTTCGGAAGCTCCTGTTATCGAAAAAGCCTTGCGCTACTACAACGGAAAAGCCCTTATAAATTCCGTAAACGGCCGCAAAGACGTCATGGACAAAATTTTACCTTTGGTAAAGCATTACGGAGGCTCAGTCGTCGCCTTGTGCATTGACGAAAACGGAATTGCGCCGACAGCAGAAGGAAGGGCAAATGTCGCAAGAAAAATTATTGCCGAAGCGCACAAATACGGAATCCCAACCCGCGACATCATAATCGACACATTGACTTTGACAGTCAGCTCGCAGCAAAAAGAGGCGCTGGAAACCTGCCGTGCGATTTCACTCTTAAAAGATGAATTTGGAAAAGACGGATTAAAATTCATTCTCGGAGTTTCAAACATAAGTTTTGGACTTCCACGCCGCGACATAATCAATTCAAGATTTTTTGCAATGGCTCTCTTTTCCGGCCTTGACGCCTGCATAATAAATCCGCTGAGCCAGCCGATGATGGAAACTTATTGCGGTTACAGGGCGCTTGCAAATTTTGACGAAAACTGCCTTGATTACATTCAAAAATACAACGGAACGACAGCTCCAGTTTACAACGTAACCCAGGAACAGCTTTCTGCAATAAATGCCGGAACACCTGCAAAAAACGCGCAAAAAGCAAAAAGCCCTAAAAATGAATATTCGCAGCTTCCGGAAGATTTGAATGAGGACGAAAAAAATCTTGTCGACATAATCTACAAAGGCTTTAAAGACCAGTCCGCTCCGCTTGCAAAAAAAATGCTCGAAAAAGGAGCAAAAGCCGTTTCTATAATTGACAGATGCATTGTTCCTGCGCTCGACATGGTTGGAAAAGACTTTGAAAAAGGCCAGAAATTTTTGCCTCAACTTCTTTTGAGCGCAGACACAGTAAGCTATGCCTTTGAAGTTATAAAAACATTCCTTAAAGAAACAGGAATGGCAGAAGAATCAAAAGGAACGATTGTAATTGCGACAGTTTTTGGCGACATTCACGATATTGGAAAAAACATTGTCAGGGCAATGCTCGAAAATTACGGATTTGAAGTAATCGACCTTGGAAAAAATGTTCCGCCCGAAACAATAATACAGACCGTCATAGAACACGACATAAAACTCGTAGGCTTGAGCGCCCTTATGACTACAACAGTTGCAAATATGGAAAAAACAATTCTTTTACTGCGTTCCGCCTTAAAACAAATAGGAAAATCTGTTAAAATAATGGTGGGCGGCGCTGTATTGACAGCCGATTATGCCACACAAATAGGCGCGGACTATTACTCAAAAGATGCAATGCAGTCCGTAGCAATAGCAAAGGAAGTTTTTAATGGCTGAAAAAAAGCTAACAAGAAAAGAAAAACGCGACCAGAAATTCGCAAACCGCAAATTAAAATCATTCAGCGGCGTATATCCATATTTCCGGCTCTTGTGGTCGCCAAGGACTGCAAAAGTTTCGTGGAAATTTTTGTACACAGTTGCAAAAAGCTATTTGGGAACACAATTTCTGGAAAAATGGGGATTCTACCATATTCCAATCGTCAAGGTTGACTCCCCTTTAGACAAAAAAATTCCTTTTACACCGTCAAAAGTCTACATTTATATGGACTTTGTCTATCTTTTTCTGCGCCCGCTTACAATGCTCATAAGACGCTTCGGCTTAAAAAAAGCCGCGCCAATTTGCAACGCATGGTTCAGCTCAGCAACAAAAGTCTACAGAGAAGCAAGCCGAATGTACCGTCACTCGCTTTCCACAACAGAGCGCCCTCTCTACAAAGAAAATTTTCATTTTAGAGTAATCCATGCTTTCGACCCTCATCTTCTGTGCGTTCCAAGCCTGCACATTGCGCTTATAGCCCTGACAGAAGTCTTTTTTAAACGCGAATTTAAGAATATCGGCTTAAGCGACGCAGAATGTTTCCAAAAAAACACAGAACTTTACAACGAAGCAATTGAAATCGCAGAATCCGTCCTGTATATGAAGCAGCATTCTGTAAACTGCATTCCGGCGGCGCTTTACATGATTACAAAACTTTTTCCTTCGCTCTTTTCGCCAAACGACGCGACAAATTTTATAAACGATATGTTTTTAAGCACAGAACTTATAAAACCGGAAGACGTTTCTTCAATAAAAGAATACATTTCGTTTATGTACGAACGCTATTTGCTCGAAGGAGTCGCCGCAGACGACTGGAGAGATCCAGTAATCCGATGGATTGACAGTTACGACTGGAAGGCAGAAGAAGCAAAATTTGAACAAAAAGAAAACGCCAGCGGAGAAAAAAAATGTTTGAAGTACGAATAACTGACGATTTTGCCGCGGCCCATTTTTTGCGCGACTACAACGGAAAATGCGAAAACCTTCACGGACACAACTACAAAGTCTACGTCCACGTAGAAGGAAACAGCCTCGATAAAGGCGGAATGCTTTTGGACTTTACACTTCTAAAAACCGCCCTAAAGGAAGTTCTGTCAAAAATCGACCACACAAACCTAAACGAAATTGCAGACTTTGACCAGAATCCGAGCGCAGAAAGAATCGCCGTTTACATTTACAAAAATATGCTAAAAGTCCTCTCAGAAAAAGGCCTGGATCTTTCAAAAAGCTCGAACCGAAAAATAAGCAAGGTTGACGTTTTTGAAACAGACAAAAACCGGGCGCGGTATATTCCAGAATAAATTTCATATTTGGGCGGCTTTTTGCTATGCAAAAACCGAGCCATTACGGGTTCCGGCTTTCGCCTCCATTCGCAGGCGAACGGCTTTGCCGCCCTCCAGGTCTCTGCCGCATTCGTAAAAGAAATTAAAAAATGCGTCAGCGGCTGTAACGGTGAGCGCAGCGAAAACAAACGCAAGGCGTTTGGTCGTAGCCGTGAAAGACGCGGTGGCTGCCGAAGGCAGACAGACGCCCGTAAAAAAGTCTTATAAATACAAATTTTCGTTTTTTTTCTCAGATAGAAATTCTTCAAAAAAAGATTTAGAATTATAGAAAATTTTATCTTTTGGAGAATAAAATGAAAAAATTACTTGCTGCTTCTCTGGCAATTTTTGCCGGAATGTCTTTAAGCGCGTTTGCTCTCGAAAAAAGCATTGCTGACAACGAGAAAGTTGAAAAAGTTGAAGCAATCACTTCGGTTGCAAGCACAAAAGGCAAAAAAATTTATGTTGTCGGGGATTCGACTTTCAGCGCTTTTTCTGACCCTTACTACTACCCTCGCTACGGAATCGGAACAAAACTTCAGGATTATTTAAATCCAAAAAAAGTTGAAGTTATCAACCTTGCAATGTCAGGCCGCTCTTCAAAAAGTTTCTTGACAGAAGCAAATTACAAAACCCTCGTTAAGAATATAAAAAAAGGCGACTATCTTATTATCGGTTTTGGTCATAACGACGAAAAAACAGAAGAAGCGCGCTATACAAATCCAAATGGCTCAAAAGAAGAAAAAGGCTCTTTTAAAAACAGCCTTTACGAAAATTACATAAAAGTTGCACTGGACAAAAAAGCAACTCCAATTTTGTGCACGCCAATCGTCCGCCGCGCTCCGGGCAAAGCATACGAAGGTTCTTATGTTCATATTACAAAGGACACTCCAGAGTTTAAGGGCGGAGATTATCCAAAGGCAATCCGCGAACTCGGAAAAGAAACTGGCGTTTTAGTTGTTG
Source organism: Treponema sp. UBA785 (assembly GCF_002297065.1). Classification (NCBI taxonomy): domain Bacteria; kingdom Pseudomonadati; phylum Spirochaetota; class Spirochaetia; order Treponematales; family Treponemataceae; genus Treponema; species Treponema sp. UBA785. The sequence continues at coordinate 48,231 of NZ_DBJD01000094.1, forward strand.
ACAACACAGCCTACACAAAGGAGCTATACGAAAAACTCGGCGACGACGGCACTGTAAAATTCCATGCCTGGCTCGGACACAAGCCTGGTTCTGTAGACAACACTCACCTTAACACTTACGGAGCTTCGGTTCTGGCTTACCACGTTATAGAGCAGATTGCCGCGGCAGACAAAAAGTTTGCAAAGCTTCTCAATAAAGAAAACAAGGAGCCGACAGAAGAGCTTTTAGTTCCAAATCCACAGTATGTAATTCCTGTTTATTCTGAATTTGCTCCGTCTGACAAATCTACAGTCTTTGAAACAACAGCTCCATGGTATGGAACAGTTTTTGGCGACATGGGCGGCATTGAAAAGATTGCAAATCCAGAAATTTACGAAATCACAGAAGAAAACGGAAAAGTTGTAATGCATTCTGGAACAAAAGACGGAAAAACCGCCGCTGGAAAAATCGCTTCAGGTTCTGACGGCCTGGCTTTTTACTTTCAGCAGATTCCTGCAAATAAAGACTTTACAATCTCTGCAACTGCAGCAGTTTTGAACGCGACAAAGAACAATCAGGTTTCTTTCGGACTTATGGTTCGCGATGATGTCCATATCGACAAGTACGACAACCAGGTAAAAAGCGATTACGTTGCCGCAGGCTGTTTAAAGCTTGCAAAAGGCGAAGGCGCCTGGAGCTCAACATTTGCACGCCTTGACGGAACTTTGAACGAAAACACAGTGCAGAAACAGGAATTCCCAGCCGCAGGAACAAAAATAGACCTTTCAATAACAAAGTCTGGCGACACTTATACCGTAAAATTCGGAAAAGACACTGCAACATTCAATGCCAAGCTCACAGAAGTTGATTCAAAATGGGTTTACGCAGGATTGTACACAGTCCGCTCTGCTTACATTGAATATTCAAACATAAAATTGGAAGTAAAATAACTAAACCGCAAATACTGAAAGCAAATTCAGTAAAATAAACTTCCAGACAAAAAAAAGAAGCTGCCCTTAAAAGACTATTCAGCAAAGGACAGCCTCTTTTTTATATTAGCCAAAACTTCGAGTTTTGCAGCACGCGGCACAGGAATGGCACATAAATGTCTGTCTTTTCAAAAATCGACATTCAGACTATTTAAAATAATTTTTGCTGATTTTATTCTTTTGATTTTTTTATTTTAAGAAAATCTTGCACAAAACCATCAAAACAGCTTCGACAAGACCGAGTATAATAAAAATCATAAGGTGCTTAAATCCAGGCTTGCGAATTTTCTTCTCAGAAATAAAAAGAAAACCTACAAGCGCCATAAAGAACATAAAGACAAATGTCAAGTCAAGTTTATTTGCAAGCTGCAAAAGATAGATTAACGGGAAAATAATCGCCGCAGTCGTAACAGGAACTCCTGTAAAATATTCACGGTTTCCGTCCTCTTCTTTCTGACGGGCTTCTTCCTGAACATTGTAATAAGCAAGGCGAATCACAGCGGCAAGAGCATAAAGAATGCAGATTATTATGAGCACGTCCTTTAAAAAACCATAATAATGAGTCCGGCTCGTCAATCTTGCGATAAAACGAGAATTGTTTACAAGGTTGATTCCAATACAGGCTGGCAAAACGCCAAAAGCGACCATATCAGAGAGTGAATCTATTTGAATTCCAAATTTTTTTTCAAAATCCGTGCGGTTCGGCTTAGAGCGTGCAACTTTTCCATCAAAAGCATCGAGACAGCCGCAGAGCATAAGGCAGATTATAGCCGCCAAAACAAGCTGAGCATTAAAAGAGCAGCAGATTCCAATGACTGCCGAAATAATTGAAAGGTAAGTCAAAATAACCGTGTAATCGTAAACACCTAACATAAATCTTCCTGTTTTTCAGAAAAAGCGTTGAATTTTGTCGTAAGCGACAAAAAAAATCATCCGTTGTCTGATTTTTTTTATATGTTTTTAATTCTATCATCTGAATAAATCCCTTGCAACTGACAGAAATTTAAAGCACAATGAATAATCATGCTGAATTCTTTGGTGAACTTTTTTACAGCACACATTCCTTACTGGCCATTAGTATGTTTTTCTCTTCTTATCCTTGCCGGATTCAATCTTCCGGTTTCAGAAGACGCAGTAATCGTTTTGTCTGCTGGAGTTACCTTTTCTGACAGTTCACTTGTAATTCCAACCTGGATCGCGCTTTATCTTGGAATTTTTATAAGCGATGTGATGGTTTACTGGTGGGGATATTTTCTTTCAAAAGGAATGTTTCAATTCAAAAAAATCCGAAAAAAGCTGACAAAAGACAAAATTCGGCTTGTTGCAAAAACTTTAGATGACTACGGATTCAGAACTTTTATCGTCTGCCGTTTTATTCCTTTCGGAGTCAGAAACACGCTGTGGATGAGTTCGGGATTTGTCGGTCTTCCGTTCAAAAAATTCCTTTTATACGATTCAATTGCCGCGCTCGTAAGCTGTTCAACTCTTTATAATCTAGTTCGTTTTATAGGCGAAGGCGCGTCTGTTGTTTATAAAATCATTGGAATCGCGCTCTTTATCGCTTTAATCGTGTTTTTTGTTTTTATGATAAGACATGTTATAAAAAAAGAAACAAAGTTTTTTGAAGACGAAGCCGGACAAGAATCAAATTTCCAATAAAACCACGAGGAGAAAAAACATAGGCTATGTGGCGGCACCTATCAATACTGACAGGAGATAAAACATAGGCTATGCGGCGGCACCTATCAATACTGATAGGAGATAAAACGTAGGCTATGCGGCGGCTATCAATGCTATAGATGTAAGATACATTGGCAATTGTCAGGATTGGAAACTTCTTTTAAAGTATATTAAACTTATCTTTAAAGGTTTGCGTTGCAAACTTTCTTATCATCGGCTGTTTCTCACTTCGTTGCGGAACAACTTAAAAACCAATCCTAAAACTAAAGTTTTAATCTTGGCTTTTTATGGGAGATTTTTTATGAATATGATACAACTTTTATTTATAGGGATTACAATCGGAATGGCAAACGTAATTCCTGGAGTTTCTGGCAGCACAATGGCAGTTGTCTTTAACATTTACGACCGTTTTGTAAACGCAATCACACTAAACATAAAAAAGCTTATCGAAAACAGGCGCTTTGTAATTCCTGTCGTCGGAGGAATGGCTCTCGGAGTTCTTCTTTTCAGCAAGCTGATTACGGTTTTATACGAAAATTTTCCAGTCCAGACAGACTATTTTTTTACTGGACTGATAATCGGAAGCATTCCAATGCTTTTTTCTTTTATGACAAAAAAACAGGATGGTCAAAAATTTACTGCAAAAAAAACAATTTCTATCGTAATCTGCGCGCTTGCAGGTTTTGCAGTTTTGATTGGATTCGGGCTTTTGGGAAGCGATATTGATACCGCAAAAGAAATGTCAAAATCTCTTCCGCAGTGGACTTTTCCGCTTGCGCTGCATATTTTTGCGGCAGGTTTTGTCGGAGCAATTGCCATGATAATTCCTGGAATTTCCGGATCGCTTTTAATGCTGATTATGGGAGTTTATCCGATTGTAATGAAAAGCATTCCCGCGCTTTTTGTTCCGGCACAAACATTGCAGGCTTTTTTTCTCTTGCTTCCAAATGGAATCGGAGTTTTGGCAGGACTTTTGTGCGGAGCCTGGATTGTAAAAACTTTTCTTAGAATTGCTCCAAACCAGACCTATGCCGTAATTTTTGGACTTATTGCAGGCTCGGCAATCCAGCTTTTTCCTGGAATAAAAGGAATTTCCGGCGTTCTTCCAGGAATTGCCTGTTTACTCTGCGCATTGGCAGGAATTTTCCTGGCATATTTCAGTTCAAAAGTTACAGCAAAAGAAGAAACAGAAAAATCCTTTTAAGGCAACGGCAATTTAGCGTGCAAAACTTTTACTGTGCGCTAAATCGCAAAAAAATCAGCATGCAAAAATAAGCCTCACCTTCAAAATCTAAATTTTGCTGAATTCCTTCTCAAATTTGTTTTTCTGATAAATATATTCATAAAGAATATCATCAAAATTCTCATAGCCAAAAATTTTATGGACTTTAGTAACGCTCCACTGCTTTATATTTGCAGTATGAGGATAAGGAGTCCAAAAAAGCCGTTTAGAAAAATGGCGGATTACAGTATTTTTATACAAAAATTTCTGGTCATTAAAACGCTGGCTGAGCATTTTCTTTTTTGTAGTGCAGCGGATTATCGCGCTTTCGTCCGCAAAAACAAGTTTTTTTGTCTTTATCAGCTCGCGGCATTTCTCAAAAAGTTTTGTTTCGCGGCATTTTTTCAAGTTGAATAAAATTACGCCGGCATTGATAAAATTCGGATTTATTAAAAATTTTCCGTAATGGTCGCGGGCCGCGGCATATTCAAAACCTTCAATATCCGTGTTCCACAAAAGGTCAATGTCGCGGTTAAAAAGAATATCAACATCAAGATAAAGAATTTTTTCCGGAAGCTCTTCATAAAGGTCGGCAAAAAGCCTGATTAAAGTGTAAGGCGAACAATAACACTGCTCGTTCGGACAGCTGTCAAATTCTTTCTTGTAAATATCCGTAACATCAACTTTCTTAACGCAGTTTTCCGGATTATAAGTTTTTGCAAGGCCGTCCAAAAACAAAGCCTGGGAATCTACAAGCGGAGTATAATCAGCCTTTAGATAAGAAACGTCCATTGTAAAAATAAAAAAAGTAAACGGCTCTTTTGATTCGGTTCTCTTAAAAATAGAAAGCATTGCAGAAAGCATTCCGTCAAAAACTTTATAGTTTCCGCAAAAAAGAATGTTTTTCATTGTTCAGAGTTCTCCAGTTTTTCATATTTTATCAATTCAACTTCGTTAAGCTTGCTTCGTTCGCACATTGCTTCAAAAACCTGATTTCTAAGCGACCTGCGTTTTTCTTTAGCACTTAAACTTTCATCAGCAAAAAACGGACCGTCAACATAGGTCACCATTCTTGGATTTTTTGAAAAACGCCGCTTTTTATAAACATTGGTAAAGCAAAAAACCGGCGTACTGTATTCAACAGGATATTTAAATGAACTGTCCAAAAAAGGGCGGATTTTCGTATAAAACGGCCAGATATGAGCTTCTGGATAAATCATTATTGCACGCTTTTTAGAAACATGAAATTTAATCGTTTCCATAAAATTCCGGCCGGCCCTCAAATTGTCGGGCAAAGGAAGGGCCCCGACATAAGGCAAAAATCTTCCCAAAACAGGAATCGAAACATTGTTCGGGTGAACAATAACCATCGCATCCTTTGGCCAGCAGACAAAGGTCGGAACAAGGGGATCTGCAAAGACGTTTGTGTGGTTTGCGTAAATAAAAAAAGACTGCCCTTTATAAGGCTTTAAAACCTGCCTGTTTACAATTTTGTGGGAAAATTTCAGCTTCAGGTAAGACCATGCGACAGGAACAGCAATAATCCTGTAAATAAAAAAGTGGGCAAGGTTCCAGCAAAAACCGCGGCCGCCGTAATTCCATGTCTCATCGATTTTTCTAGGAACGATAACGGCAGTAGAAAACTCGTCGTTTAATTCATCTTTGTAATAAATTATTTTCCGCCTGTATGCCATAACTATTTTTCTTCTTCAGAATAAACGAGAGGAATACCATAAAATTCCTCGTAAACTTTTTTCCAGACAGAATAATTTTCGTTTTTCATAAATTCGGCATTTTGGCGCACAGAAAGCTCTTTTTTGGGAAAAATCGGCTTTAAAATATTCACTGTATATTCCTGAACAAAAAAACCGTCCGAATCAACAATGTCAGAATCCCGCATCGTAATAAAAAACGGAATGACAGGAACATTATTTTCGGCAGCCATTTTAAACGCTCCAGAAACAAGAGGACGCGGCTTTCTGTAATTCCACCACATAGCCTGCTCTGGATAAATCAAAATCTGCCTGCCCTGCGCAAGGTAAGTCTTTACAGCATGCATAAAATTTTTCATTGTGGAAGCAACGCTGCTCAAAGGCAAAGTGTTGCAATGCTTAAAAAGAAAACCGTAAAATCCCGGAAAATTCGTATAATTTCCTTCGCGGCATACTTTTACAAGCTCCCGATGATAGACATGCTTTTCGATTGCTTTGTAAACGGCAAAATTATCCATTGCATTAAAATGATTGCAGGTAATAACCGCGCCTTTTCTCTTCATTTCAATGTAATTTTCAAGGCCTTTCACTTCCTTCAAAATCATGATTTTTTTGCGCAAAAGTGAATTTATATAGTTTCGTGCAAGGATATTTGCAAATTTCATCCAAAAACGGCTCGAAATCTTTTCGTTCAGATAATCAACCATTTCCGGCTTAAGAGGAATAGTCGGCGGATCGTCTTCAACGTCCTGAGACCAGCGTCCTTCCCGCTCAAACTGCTTTATTTTTTCGATAACCGCAAGTCTGCCTGGATCTTTTTGAATTTCCGCTTGATTTTCCATACAAAAACTCCGTTTCCGGTTATTTTAAGCCTTTCTTTTTTGGGAATTGCAATAATTGTTCGGATCGTTTGAATCTTCAATAGCCATTTTTACAAGATTTTCAAAAGCAAGCCTGTCGCGCTCGTGCAAATCTTCCGTATAGCCAGCTTTGATTTTTAAAATTGCATCGTACAAAAAAGTCTTCTGCGCATAATTCCAAAAATGCTCTTCATAGTAAATGTTGTCATAATGCCAAGGCTTCCAGTTGATTTTATAGTGAATAAGCTTGAGATTTCTGTCGTCGAATTTGTCCGACTTAAACGAAGATTTATTCCATCCCAAATCAACCATCTTTACTTTTCCATAGCACAAAACATTAAGATAATCTTCGTCCTGAGTAACACGGAATGTATAAGTATTCATCAAGTCAATAAATTTTGTTTCAATGTTATCTTCGCGGTATTTTTTTGCATTGATTAAAAGAACTCCGGCGCTAAAATATTTTTCACGCGGAATGCCAAGCGCTTTTTCAACATAATTGCCAAAAACGTCATATTCCATCATAACTTCTTCGCTGGCAGCACCGAGAATATTGCCGCCAATGTCGATATTGTAAAATTCAGAAATATCGCCCTTTACAACAATGTCGCAGTCCAGATAAATAACCTTGTCGTACTGAGGAAAAACCCTCGGAATAAAAACACGGCAGTAAGTTTCTTTCGAATAATAATCGCGCAAATGAAAATTTCCAGAAGACTTATCCATTTCCTCGGTTAAAGAAACAAAATCAATCGAAACGCCGTCAGGACGGGCATCGCGGCAAATCAACTTTAACTGTTCAATATATTCCTGTTTAAGGCTTGTAGTCAAAATATAAATTTTGTAAAAATATTCATTTGAAGCATTGTCCAAAAGCGAAGTCAGCGCAACTGCCAAAAAAGGAACATAATTGTTATCAGTCGCAAAAAAAATTGGAATTACTTTTTTAGTATTGTTCTCCATAATAGAGAAAACTATAACATTTTTTATATGCTGTATTCAAGTAAAAAATTTGGAGCAAATTCAACTTTCAAACCGGCTTTCCGCAGTTCCGCTTTCGCTCCATCCGCCAAAAAGGCGGACACTGCGTGCCGCTGCAATCCGGGCTAAAAACAGCGGACAGAGCGGCATTTTTGCCCATATCTTTAAAAATTTCTGTTAATTTTATATTCTAAAGCCACAATGAAAAACCTAAAAAAAACAATTTTCGCTATTAGCGCAATACTCACATTCAGCTTTGCACAAAAAACTTTTGCGGCCGAATTTTCAGAATCAGAAAACACACTTATTTCTGAAATTTTTGATTTTCGCCTTACGTTGCGCTCATACGCAACAGCCGACGAATGCATAGAAAAGATTATTTCTTACCGAGAATCTATCAACGAAAAGCTCAGCTCATTCAGCGAGGAAGCGCAGATTGTCTGCACAAATATGCTCGCGACTGCGCAGTACAACTGCGAATACGAAAAAGACATGCATTCTCCAAAAATGGAATCAATTTTAAGACCGCAGTACGAACGTCTTACAAAATATTCCGAAGGAAAAACCGCCGAAACGCTCAATCCGTGGTTTGTCCTTACTTCCGCCGATATTACAAATTCAATGATGCAGTTTTTGCCACGTTCCGCTTCAATAACAGCTGGGCTTCAGGAAAAAAAAGATTATGCGCTTGTCGTAAAAAACAATCCGCAAATGCCGTTTGCCCTCACCCTAAGCGGATGGTGGTATTACTACGCTCCAGCAGTCGGCGGAGGAAGCAATTCAAAAGCCGGAGAATTTTTCAAAAGCGCGCAAAAATATGCAGTTTCCAGCTACGACAAATATTATTGCAACATAAACCTTGCGCAGTTTTATTTTGAACAGAAAGACACTCAAAAATGCAGTCTTTATATGGAAGAAGCAGAAAAAATTCTTCCAGGAACACGTTACGTAGAACTCTTAAAAAAGATGAACAAAATCGGCTATTCGCTTTTTGACTACAATATGAACAGCCGCCGCGAAAAAATAGACAAAAAACTTTTAAAGCAGTAAAAAGCACGCAAAAAATGCTCGTTGAAACACCAGTTAAAATTCGATATACTAATGGATTATGAAAACAGAACTTATTAAGGATATTTTAACATCCGCACCAGACGGCCGCCCGGTTACAGTTTGCGGCTGGGCACGTACAGTCCGCGATTCAAAGAATCTTGTTTTTATTCAGGTAAATGACGGTTCTTGCTTCGCTTCTATTCAGCTTACTTTCGACCGCACAAATCCGGCAAATCCACAGAATTCTGAAAATATCGAAAAAGCATTAAAAGACCTTTCGACAGGCGCCTCGCTCAAGGCTACAGGAAAACTTATAAAATCTCCTGCTTCAGGCCAGTCTGTCGAAGTAAATCTCGAAACACTCATTGTCTTGGGAAAATGCCCTTCAGATTATCCGATTCAGAAAAAAGCCGCTTCAATGGAATTTTTGCGTGACAATGCGCACTTGCGCGCCCGCACAAATACTTTCGGCGCAGTTTTTAGAATGAGAAGCCAGATGGCATTTGCCCTGCACACATTCTTTCAGGAACGCGGCTTTTACTACATCAATACTCCAGAAATCACCTGCTCTGACTGCGAAGGCGCTGGCGAAATGTTCCAGATTACAACACTTTCAATGGAAAAACTTGCGGAAATCGCAGTTGAAAAAGGCGCTTCTGGAATGAAAAAAGACGACGCCTCAAAGCTTGTAAACTACAGCAAGGACTTTTTCGGCAAAAAAGCAAGCCTTACGGTTTCCGGGCAGCTCGAGGCAGAAACTTTGGCAACTGCTCTCGGACGTGTTTACACTTTTGGCCCTACTTTCCGCGCGGAAAATTCAAATACAACCCGCCACCTGGCAGAATTCTGGATGTGCGAGCCAGAAATGGCATTCTTCGACCTCGAAGATGACATGGACATTCAGGAAGATTTTATCAAATACCTTTTGAACTGGGCTTTGACAAAATGTTCGGCAGATATGGAATTCTTCAACAAGAGAATTCAGCCAGGCGTAATCGACACCTTGCGCCACGTTGTAGAAACTCCTTTCAAGCGTGTTTCTTACACAGAGGCAATCGCAGAGCTCGAAAAGCATGCAGAAGATTTTGAATACAAGCCATATTGGGGCTGCGATCTGGCAACTGAGCACGAACGCTATTTGACAGAAAAAATCTACAAATGCCCGGTAATGGTTTACAACTATCCAAAAGAAATCAAGGCTTTCTATATGAAGGCGAATGACGACGGAAAAACAGTAAAAGCTGTCGATGTTCTTGTGCCTGGACTTGGCGAAATTATCGGCGGTTCAGAACGCGAAGAAGACTACGACAAGCTTTTAAACAGAATCAAAGAACTCGGTTTAAGACCGGAAGATTACAGCTGGTATCTGGATTTGCGCAAATTCGGCACAGTTCCTCATTCAGGATTCGGACTTGGATTTGAGCGTCTTTTGCTCTACGTTACAGGAATGCAGAATATCCGCGACGTTATTCCGTTCCCGCGCGCTCCAAAACTCGCAGATTTCTAATTTTGTAGTCTCTGATGAAAAAACGGGCAGTCACCATTGTAACTTTTGCACAGAGCGTTTTTCTCAACCTAAAGTTGTTCTTTCAAAACGGTCTGCTAAGCTATTCAAGCGCCTGCTCGTTTGACCTTATTTTTTCTGTTGTTCCGGTGCTTTTAATGGCAATTCTGATTGCAGTGCGCTTTTTGCATGCTTCTCCAGAACTGTTTGCATCTATCTACAGCGCTATTCCAGAACTTCAAAAATATTTTGATCCGCGGAGCGTAATTTCCGCCTTTCAAACGCCAAAAAGATTCAGCACTTTGGAATTTCTTCTTTTATTTTTTATTGTATGGATGGCGCGAAGGCTCTTTGCTTCGGTTTTTGCCGCCATGAGAAATATTTTCCACGACCAGCAGCAACGGCGCGCGCTTTTTAACCAAATTTTAGCATTTGTCTTTGAATTTATTTTCGTTTCAATAATCGTAAGCTTTTTATTCGCCTATATGTCGATAAAAACGATTCTAAAGCTTCCATTTTTCCAGCGTTTTCCACAATTAGATTTTATTTACGACAGCATTTTAAACGGAAAATTTCTTTCATCGCTTTTTAACCTTTTTATTCTTATCGTCGTCGTTTTAATGTACAAAATCGGCTCAGGCACAAAACCTAAATTCCGGCTCTGTCTTTTGTCCGGCTTTGTCTGCACAGTCAGCTTCTGGATTTTTAGAACGATTTTGCATTCATTCATCAACATAAGCCGCTATAACATGATTTACGGCGTGCTCGGAAACGTAATTATCTTGCTATTGGACATCTTTTTTTTCTTCGTTTTTTTTATGTTTTTTGCCCAGTACATTTTTGTCTGCCAGTTTTTTGATGAACTTTTGCTTGGAGAACTTTATCTTCTTCCCAAAAAAGAAGGCTCGAATTTTTCAGAAAAATTAAAGCGCGCACTTTTTATACGTCCCGATTTTCTCCTTGCAAACCAGCTTGCGCTCACCTACCTTGCGCCAGGCGAAAAACTCTACAAAGAAGGCGACCAGAATACTTTTGCCTACTATATTCTAAAAGGCTGCGTAAAACTTGACAGAAACGAATACGAAGACACTTTGTTTTATTACCGCGGTGATTTTTTTGGCGAATTAAACTGCATTCTCGTAAAGCCACGGAGCTCAACAGCAACAGCAGTAACCGACACAGCACTAGTAAAAATCCGCGGTAAAAATTTCAGGTTCCTCGTAAAATCAAACCAGCAGGTTACCCAAAAAGTTTTAAAAGAACTGAGCGAATATTTGACAAAACTAAAAAAGCACAGCCTTTAGTTTTTGAGCGCTAGATTTTTTTACAGAAACAACATTCCTTTCAAAACCCGTTTATTATTTATTCAAAATAATTTATAATCGGAAGCAAATTATTCTTGTTTGTATCCACAAGTTTGCGTTGCAAACTTTATTATTATGGAGAAATAAATGTCACGTTCTAAAATCGTTGTCCTGGATTTCGGCTCACAATATGCGCATCTTATCGCAAAACGTTTTCGCGCAATGGGATATTATTCAGAAATTGCGCTGCCAAGCGCAGAGCTTTCCGTTTTTGAAAATGCAAAAGGAATCATTCTAAGCGGCGGACCGTCTTCCGTTTATGAAGAAAACGTTCCTGACTTCAATAAAGAAATTCTAACCCTTGACTTGCCAATTCTTGGATTATGCTACGGCCATCAGCTTATGGCGCAGTCATACAACGGCAAAGTCGGCAAAGCGCACACTGGAGAATTTGGGCATGCGACTTTAATTCAAACCCAGGAAGGAAAAAAATCACCGCTTTTAAAAGGCATATCTTCAGAGACTCAGGTTTGGATGAGCCATCAGGACGAAGTTTTAGAGCCAGGAGAAGGCTTTGAGGTCATAGGCTCAACAAAGGACTGCAAATTTGCAGCCCTTCAAAACCTTGCAAAAAAAAGATTTTCGCTCCAGTGCCATTGCGAAGTAAAAGACACTCCAGAAGGCAACAAAATCTTTAAGAATTTCGCAGATTTCTGCGGAATGGAAATAAACTGGGACGAAGACACAGTTCTTTCGCACATTACAGAAACAATAAAAAAAGATGCCGGAACAAAGAACGTTCTTCTCTTTTTGAGCGGCGGCGTTGACTCGACAGTCGCATTTGCGCTTTTAAACAAAGCTCTCGGACAGGACAGAGTTTTGGGACTTCATATCGACAACGGCTTCATGCGCAAAAACGAATCAAAAAATGTCGAAAAGGCATATCACGGCCACGGATTCAAAAATTTTGTAGTAAAAGACGCTTCCGAAAGTTTTTTGAACGCAATCAAAGGCCTTACCGACCCTCAGAAAAAGAGAATGGCAGTCGGCGAGAATTTTATAACTGTGCGCGACGCTTTCGTAAAAGAACAGAATCTTGACGAAGACAAATGGATGCTTGCGCAAGGCACTCTTTATCCGGATATAATCGAATCGGGCGGAACAAAAAACAGCAAGACAATAAAAACACATCACAACCGCGTAGAAGGAATCCAGAAACTTATTGAACAGGGCATGATTATCGAGCCCCTTAAAGATCTGTACAAAGACGAAGTCCGCTCAATCGGAAAAAAACTCGGACTTGCAGACGAGCTCGTAATGCGCCATCCGTTTCCAGGCCCAGGCCTTTCAATCAATGTGCTCTGCTCTGACGGCACATTTACAGACAGCGACAAAGAAGAGCTTGCAAAAGCTCAAAAAGAGCTCGACAGCGTGGTAATCGACCAGTTTTGTCCAAACTGCGCCTCAGAATTAAAGCGCTCAGTTCTGCCAGTGCGTTCAGTCGGAGTGCAGGGAGATTTCAGGACATACCGTTTTCCAGCCTGCCTCGCTTTTAAAAACGAAGGCAGCGGATTTTATCATATTCCAAAAAAACGCGAAAAAGTCGAAAGCTGCTCTTCAAGAATTACAAACAGCTCGCAATTCTTGAACCGCACAATTCTAAAGCTCTACCAGAATCCTCAATTAAAAGACGAAGACTTGAAAATTCAGGAAGGCTACTGTACAAAAGAACGGCTCGACCAGCTGCGCGAAGTTGACAACATCGTTTTAACACAATTGCACAAAAACGGCCTTTACAGTTCAATTTTCCAGCATCTTACAATCGATTTGCCTTATGCCTCGTCAAAAGAAAAAGCAAGCTTTGTGTTGCGCCCAGTCTGCTCGGAAGACGTTATGACCGCCCGCTTTGCATGGCTTCCAATGGACGTATTAAAAGAAATTATCCGTCAGATTGCGGCCCTTCCGTTTGTAGACGCATTGTATTTCGATGCAACAAACAAGCCGCCGGCAACATTCGGCTGGGAATAACAAAAAAACAAAACGACGGAAGAAAATTCCGCTGTTTTTTGGACGGCATCAGCTTCCCGCGACCGGCCATTCCAGCTTCGCTAACCGCTCATTGCCGGCATTAGCCGGCAACTAAAGGCTTCCATGTCCGGCGTAAAACATCCTAAAAAACTGCATAGACTTTCCGCGCGCTCCGCAGTTTGTTTTACAAAAAATTCAGAATAAAACAATCAGCCTTTCATGAGTTTATTTACTTCAGAAAGTTTCAGCCCTGTACACTCTGCAACAACATCTTCAGGAATATTTTTAGAAAGCATTTTTCTAGCAGTCTCAAGAGTTTTTTCCTCAACTTCTTCTTTGGC
>NZ_DBJD01000080.1:0-6688 GCF_002297065.1 Treponema sp. UBA785
ATTTTTATTAAAACTCGAAATTTGACCTATTAAATTAGGAGCGCACCGCACAGTCTAGCCGGCTTTTCAGGGTTCCGCTAACGCTTCATCCGCCAAGGCGGACGCTCGCGCCCTTCCAATCCGGGCTGCAAGCCCGGACGTGCGCGGGAGCGCACACGAAAAATAAACGGGTTTTGCGCAAGTAAAAGCATATTTTTCTTTAATAAAATGACAGGATTTTTTTTCTAGTTTATAATGTTTTGCGGTTGGGAGGTCGTTTTATGACTGGATATGACAAAATTGCTATTTTGCTTGCGGAACTGGGGAATGGAGCGCGCGAGGCTGTTCTTGAAAAGCTTAATTTTTCTCCTGAACAACTTAAAAAAATCAATGCTGCTACTAAAAAACTTCGCAGTTATGACGGAAAAATTTACAATCCTAAAGATAAAACTCAGGTAAACAGAGAAATTGCTGTTCTTGAGGAACTTAAAAGTTTTGGGGAGCTTCGTGGAATTTATAAGGATGTTCCGCATGGATTTATTAAAACAGCCGCTTCTGAAGAAGAAAAGCTTAGGGAGTCGGTTATGGCAAATCCTGAGGCAATTGCTCAGGCTCTTGGAAAATGGTTAAAATCTGACGATTAAATTAAAGTGGCAGGGATAGGAAGGGGCGCATAGCGCGTGTTTTTGCTTGCAAAAATACCGGAGGCGAGAGCCGTAGCCCTGGATAGCCCGGTTTTTGCGAATGCAAAAAGCCACCCAAAATAAAAAAACGGTCAAAATGCAATGTGTGCTTTGACCGTTTTTTTTTGTTTATTTTTTTGCAGTAGATTTTTTAGTTGTTTTTTTTGCCGCTGGCTTTTTTGCCGTAGTTTTTAAATTTGCTTCTGAAGGAATACAAATTACAACTGAATTGTCTGTGTTTGAAAAAGGCGCTGGAATATATTTGTCGGCTTTCCAGTCATTTTCCCAGCGTTTGCCGTCCATAAGATAGCGGTACTGGTATTCTTTTCCGGCATCGAGCTCGAGTGTTACAGAGAAAGAACCGTCTTTTGATTTTTTTAGGTGAGTTTCTGTTGAACTCCAGCTGTTAAAATCTCCAGCAAGAGATACAGTTGCTGCATCCTGGGCGGCCTCTTTTTCAACAATGAAAGTCACTTTGCATTTTGTTGCGTCTGCTGAATAAACTTTTTTTAATGCCATGACATTCTCCTTTAAAAAGTATATTTACCCTAAAACTTTATGTTTTGCGGGGCATTTTAAAAATTATTTGCTATAAATTCATTCAGAAGTATACAACTTATTGTCCGACTTGCCAATAAATTATATATTAAAAAGCGAACAGATAAAAAAATTCCGCCGATTTAACCTAAATTGCAGAGCGGAGACCGGTTTATTTGAACCGGCAAATCTTGCTAAAATGGAGGCTCGGCTATGAGCAGTCTTTCTAACAAAAATCATTATTTATTTACATCTGAGTCGGTTGGCGAAGGCCATCCGGATAAACTTTGCGATCAGGTTTCTGATGCTGTTTTGGATTATTGCCTTTCGCTTGATCCTGATGTCCACGTTGCCTGCGAATCTTTTTCTACAACGGACTTTTTGCTTGTTGGCGGCGAAATTGGTTTTCAGAATTACAAGGTGAATCCTAAAGAATTTAATGCAAATATCGAAAAAATCGCACGTCAGGTTGCTGTTGACATTGGCTATACTTCGCCAGAAGTTGGTCTTGACGGCAGAAACTGTCTTTTTATGAACCGTCTTCATGCTCAGTCTGCGGACATAAATCAAGGCGTTGTCGGTAAAGGACTTGACGAATACGAAGGTCAACAGGGAGCTGGTGATCAGGGAATGATGTTTGGATTTGCTTGCAACGAAACTCCATCGTTAATGCCTGCTCCGATTTATTATTCGCATCAGATTCTTTTAAAGGCAAATGAGCTTCGCCATAACGGAACAATTGGCTGGCTTAGGCCGGATGCAAAATCTCAGGTTACTGTTGAATATGATGAAAACAACAAGCCTGTTCGCATTGACACGGTTGTTGTTTCTCATCAGCACGATCCTGACGTTGATTATGCGACAATAAAAGAAACTATTATTAATCAGATTGTAAAACCTGTTCTCGAACCAACTGGACTTTTGGACGAGAATACAAAATTCTTTATAAATCCGACTGGAAAATTTGTAATTGGCGGTCCGGATGGAGATTCTGGTTTGACTGGCCGAAAAATCATTGTCGATACTTACGGCGGAATGGGCCGTCATGGCGGCGGAGCTTTTTCTGGAAAAGATCCTTCTAAAGTTGACCGTTCGGCTGCTTATATGGCACGCTACATTGCAAAAAATGTTGTTGCCGCGGGACTTGCCGAAAGAGTGGAAGTTGAACTTGCTTATGCAATTGGAGTTCCGTTCCCTGTTTCGATTCTTGTGGAAACTTTTGGAACTGAAAAAGCTGAGCGTTCAAAAATTGCTGCTGCCGTAGAGAAAATTTTTGACTGCACACCGGCTGGAATTATCAAAACTTTGAATTTAAAACAGCCGATTTACAGAAAAACGGCGTCTTATGGACATTTTGGACGCGAAGGTTTCCCTTGGGAAAAAACTGACAAAGTTGAAGAACTTAAAAAAGAGGTGTTGCGTTAGCGCTGGGAGTGGCGGAGTTGCGGGGCGGTTGAGTTTTGCGAAACTGCTTCGCAATGAGCGTAGCGAACCACGGACATAGCGACCCGGCAGGATGTCGGGAAACGCCAATAAAAAAATGAAGTCAAAAGCTGTTGAAATTGATTCGAGAATTACGCCGCAGGCAAAACGGGATGCGCATATTCATTATATTGTTGCTTTTTGCGGCGGTTTTTTGACGGTTTTTCCGCTGGAGAACATTGTAAAGAGTTTTGGTTCTTCTCAGACGACGCATTTAATAGAAATGGTGCGTCTTTTAATTTGGAAAGACTGGTTTGAGTTTGGACTTAGGTTTGTCGGTGTTTTAATTTTTGCTCTGCCGATTTTTTTTGTTACTTTTGCCAAAGAACACACAAAAATTAACGTAAAATATGCGGCTCTTTTGGTTGATGTGGCGATGGGCTTTTTAATGTGGCTTATGCCGACGAATTGGCCAAAGGTTGTTTATCTTTATCCTACTTTTTTTGCAATGTCGCTTCAGTGGAGCAGTTTTTCGGGAAGTTACGGCTATGCGGCTTCGACAAATTTTTGCACGAATAATTTTAAGCAGACAATCAGTGCCTTGACGGAATATTTTTGTAACGGAAAAAGTGAATTTAAATTGAAGGCGCAGTTTTATGGCGCGGTTCTTGCCGGCTATTATCTTGGAATTTTTGCCGGATTTAAGCTTTTTGAAAAACTTGGAAATTTTTGTTTTACGCTGGTTACGATTCCTTGTGCGATAATTGCGGTTTTGCTCGCGACTTTTCCAAAGGATTCAGCAAAATAGTTTTTTTTGTGATTTTGCAAGGTTGGAAAAATGATTCTTTCAAAGCAGCAGATTGTTGAAATTATGGAACGTTTTAAGGTTCAAAATCCGAATCCAAAGAGCGAACTTGATTTTAAGAATCCGTTTACTTTGCTTGTTTCTGTAGTTTTGAGCGCTCAGGCAACCGACAAATCCGTAAATTTTTATACAAAACCGCTTTATGAAGCTGCCGACACACCTCAAAAAATTGTTGCCCTTGGTCAGGAAAAATTGATTGAGTTTATAAAACCAATCGGTTTATGGAAAAATAAATCTAAAAATATAATTGCACTTTCTAAAAAGCTGATTGAAGATTTTGGCGGAATTGTTCCAAATTCCAGAGAGAAACTTATGTCTTTGCCGGGAGTTGGAAGAAAAACTGCGAATGTTGTCTTGAATGTGGTTTTTGGTCAGAATACAATGCCGGTCGACACGCATCTTTTGCGGATTTGTCCGAAAATTGGGCTGGCAGAAGGCTCAACTCCGGAGCAGGTTGAAAATTCGCTCTTAAAAAATATTCCTGCCGAATATTTGCAGCATGCGCACCATTGGCTTTTGCTTCACGGCCGCTATGTTTGCACAGCCCGGAATCCAAAGTGCAATGAATGTTTGATAAGAGATTTGTGTCTTAACGGCAGAAGTCTTTAAGACAATTGATTTTTGAATTGATAAAATGGTGAATTGAAAGTTTTGGAAAAAATTTAGTATTTTTTTATTGGAGGCATAATAAAAATGGAAGAAAGCGTAATTGCGGAAGCGGCAAACGGTGCGATTGCACTTGCAAATGGAACGGCAAATGAAGTAAAGTCGCTGTTTCATCTCGATGAACTGTCAGCTTATTTTACTTGGGCAAATCTTGCAAAAGTGATTACAAGCGTTGTGGCAATTCTTATTTTCTGGGTGTTTTATCGCATAATCAGGCATTTTGTAAAAAAAACGGCTTCAAAAACTTTGCAGAAAAAAACTGTTTCGCTTATTGTAAAGGCAGTCAGTTATTGTTTTTACGTTTTAATCGTAATGTATGTTCTCGGACTCTTTGGAATTAAACTGAGCGCAATTTGGGGCGCTGCAGGAATTGCTGGAGTTGCCATTGGTTTTGCAGCGCAAACTTCCGTAAGCAATTTGATTTCCGGTCTTTTTGTTGTTACCGACAAGGCAATGAAAATCGGCGATTTTATAGAAGTTGACGGGATTTCTGGAACGATTGATTCAATAGGAATAATTTCGATAAAAATTCATACTGGCGACAACCAGCTTGTGCGAATTCCAAATGCAACAATAATAAATACAAAATTAAAAAATTATTCGGCTTTTCCGTACAGACGCTACATTTTTGAAACCAGTGTTGATTATGGCAGCGATTTTGACAAGGTTATGGAAGTTGCAAAAACTGTTCCTGCACGATGTCCGACTGTTGTTCTTGATAAACCGGAATACTCTCCAAAAGTGCTTTGGACAACTCATGGAGACAGCGGAGTGAATTTGAACATTATTGTTTGGAGCAAAATAGAAGATTTTTTGCAGACAAAAAGCGATATTTCAGTAAATACTTTAAAAGCTTTTAACGAGGCTCAAATCAATATTCCGTTTAACCGTATGGACGTTGCGATTTTGAACGAAAAAAAATAGGAAGTGAATTGAATGCAAGCTCAGGCAAAACCAGTAAATCAGCTGTTCAGTAAAAATTTTCTCAATCGCTTAATCTGGCCTTTGGTTGCAGAGCAGTTTCTGGCAATGACAATCGGTGCTTGCGATACGGTTATGGTTTCTTCTGTCGGAGAAGCTGGCGTTGGCGGAGTAAGTTTGATTGATCAGCTTGGGCAGCTTGTAATTCAACTTTTTGCTGCGTTTGCTACTGGCGGAGCGGTGGTTGCAAGTCAATATCTCGGTCATAAAGAACAAAAAAAGGCTCAGGCTTCTGCAAAACAGCTTCTAAATTTGTGCGTGATTGCCGGAGTGTTTTTTATAGCAATATGTCTGCCTTTGCGCCGGATTATTTTGAACGGAATTTTTGGCGCGCTTGAACCGCAGATTATGGACAATGCGCTAACTTACTTTGTCTGGATTTTGTTTAGTTTTCCGTTGCTTGGAATTTATAACAGTTGCGCTGCGTTGTGCCGGGCAATGGGAAATAGCAAAATAAGTTTAAAAGTCAGCCTTATAATGAATTTGGCAAATATTGCTGGAAACGCGATTTTGATTTACGGAGCAAAAATTGGAGTTGCCGGAGCAGGAATTTCAACTCTCGTAAGCCGAGGTATTGCCGCCGTTGTAATGCTTTGCGTTTTAAGCCAAAAAAAATGGCCGCTTTTTTTAGAAAAAATCTGGAAACCGAAGTTTGATTTTTCACTCATGGGACGAATTTTAAAAATTGCAGTTCCGAGTGGAATTGAAAATTCTGTTTTTCATATCGGAAAAACCCTTGTCTATTCGTTTATGTCCAGTTTTGGAATTACGGCAATTGCTGCAAATGCAATTTCAAACACAGTCGCGAGTTTTTCAAATATTCCGGGAAATGCAATAGGTCTTGCAAGTGTAACGATTGTCGGTCAGTGCATTGGCGCCGGCGAAAAAGAACAGGCAAAATCTTATGGCCGAAAGATGATGCTTTTGTCTTACGGCGGAATGTTTGTTACGGCAATTGTGGTTTTTGGACTTGCGCCGTTTGTTACAAAAGTTTTCAATTTGACGCCGCAAGCTCAACGTTTGGCCGTGCTTGTAATCCGCGCTTGTATGGTTGCAAATATAATTTTCTGGCCAATGAGTTTTACAATGCCAAATATTCTTCGTGGAGCAGGCGATGCAAAGTATACGATGATAATTTCAAATATAAGCATGTGGCTTTTCCGCGTTCTTGGCAGTTTTTTGATTTCAAAATGGATTTTGCACATTTATCCGGGAAACACACATCTTGCGCTTTTTGGCATTTGGATTGGAATGTTTTTGGACTGGATTTTCCGCGGAATTATGTTCTACGCGCGCTTTTGTGGCAAAAAATGGCTTGAAAAAAAAGTAATTTAGCCTGGATTTTAAAAATTGGAAAAAACAGTCAGTTATGCGTCATTTTCGTGCTGCGACACGGAAACCTAAAATTTCAATTGATTATCGGATCAAGCTGGATAAATTTTTGGAGCGCAATTAGCGAAAAAGAAAATTTGTCAGTTAGAACCGTCCAGTTGCCGCAAAAACCGGCTTTCCAGGGTTCCGCTAACGCTCTATCCGCAAAAGCGGACGCTCGCGC
>NZ_DBJD01000080.1:6784-17203 GCF_002297065.1 Treponema sp. UBA785
GCGCGCACACGTAAAATTAGTTTTTCACATTTTTTGTTTTTTCGTGCTATAATTTTTTTATGCAAAAAATGTTTTATGATACGCGCGCTTTGGATTGTGTCTGCCGACAAAAATATGCTCTTTCCGAAGAAATTATGATGGAAAATGCGGCTGTTGCCATTAAAAACGAAATTTGCTCTATTTCGCTAACTAGAAAAATTCAGAAAGTTTTAATTTTGTGCGGAAGCGGCAATAACGGTGCCGATGGCTATGCGCTGGCCAGACTGATTTCTGTTTTTTTTAAAACTTATGTTTTTGAGTGCAGCAAGCCTTCATCGTTACTTTGTGTTTTGCAGGCTGAACGCGCAAGGTTGTGCGGAGTTTCGGTTTTGGAACCGGACAGTTTTTTTTCAGAAAATTTGAATTCGGCTGTTGTTGTAGACTGCATTTTTGGGAGCGGTTTTAAAGGCGGATTTACAGATCAAACCGGCGAAAAACTCATAAAGCTTCTTGCTTTTGTAAATTCTTCAGAATGTTTAAAAATTGCCTGCGATGTTCCGACAGGACTTCATGCCGACGGAACTTTGGCGCAATCTGTTTTTAAGGCTGATATTACTCTTACAATGGGCGCGCAAAAATTCTGTCTTTACAGCGACATGGCAAAAAATTTTACAGGAAAAATAAAGGTTTGCGAACTTGGCATTTCGAGAGAACTTTTTGAAAAATCTGCTGAAAATTTGGAAGAAAGTCAAAAAAATCTTTTCCTTCTTGAACAAAAAGATATGATTTTGCCGTATCGGACAGACAATCTTGTAAATAAAGGAAGCTTTGGAAACGCTTATATTGCTTGCGGCGAAAAATCCGGAGCGAGCATTATTGCAGCAAATGCCTGCCTAAAATTTGGAGCAGGTCTTGTAACTCTTATTCGTCCAGAGGAGAATTTTTCAAAAACTCCAATTCCAGGTCTTTCGATGGAATTTCTTGTAGCAAATAATTTTGGTCCACGGCTTAGCGCGCTTTGCGTTGGAATGGGACTTGGCTATGACGAAAAAATCACTGAATTTTATGCAAAATTTCTTTTAGATTCGCCAGATGTGCGCTGTGTGCTCGATGCGGATATTCTATATTCTCCGTTGATTCTTGAAATTTTGGAGAGGCGCCCAAAAGGCTGTGTTTTGACTCCTCATCCAAAAGAATTTTCCGAACTTCTGAGGCTTTGCGGTTTTGGAAATTACAGTGTTGATGAATGTATTTTTCGGCGTTCTGAACTTGTCGAAAAGTTTTGCCGGCGCTTTCCTGAATCCGTTTTGGTTGCAAAAGGCTCAAATTCTGCAATTGGTGTGTTTTCTGCAAAAGAAGATTTTAATCTTTTTATTGATAGTTTTGGTTCTCCAGCGCTTGCAAAAGGTGGAAGCGGAGATGCGCTTGCAGGAATGATTTGCGCGCTTTTGGCTCAAAATTACGAAGCAAAAGACGCCGCAATTACAGCCTGCCTTGCCCACTCTCTTGCTGCCTGCAAAATAAAAAATAATTTTGCTCTTACACCTACAGATTTAATCCAAAATATTGGAGAATTATAGAGAAATTGAACGCAAAAACGTCCAGTTTTTTATTTTCTTTCTTTTTTTCCTGCTTCAATGAAATTCATATGGGCGCGATCTTTTTTGCTCAGGCGTTTTTGACCTAAATCCACTGAAATTTCGTGTCTTCCGTGGAAGCGTTCGCCTTTTTTATCGAAAGAATTTTTTAAGGATTCAATCCAGAGCGGAGTTTTTGGATTTGGATCGCCTCTTTTTACGTATTCGAGCCAGGCCTCTGGTTCAGGAACTTCAAATTTCATTTTTTCACCCGTAAAAGGATGGATAAATTCCAAAGTTCTGGCGTGAAGGCAAAGTCTGCCAAAATGGTCGGTTCTTGCCCTGTAGTTTTCATCGCCTGCAAGAGGATAGCCTTTTGACGCAAGATGAGCGCGAATCTGATTCTTTTTTCCTGTATCGAGCGAAAGTTCAAAAAGCGTATGTGTTGGACCTGACTGCAAAATTTTATAGTTTGTGCGTGCCGGAACAGTTTTAAAACAGCGGTTTTCGCCATAAGAGTCGGAATTATTTTTTGAGTTTTCGGATTCTCTTGGAACGAAGCCAACGTTGTGGGCGTTAAATGCAAGTTCATCATCGATTAAACCGCAATTCGGCAAAATAAGTTTTTTGCTGCGCGGATTTTCTGCAACTGCGCGGTAAAGCCGTTCTGTTATTATTTGATGCCAGGAGTCCATAATTTTTTTCTGCGCATTTTCGGTAAGAGCAAAGAGCATTACGCCGGAAGTGTCGCGGTCAAGGCGGTGGACAGCAAATGGTCTGTGTGAACTGCTGAAAGTTCCGTTTTTGTGCATGATTTCTTCGAGAATGCTTTGCGCCGTTCTGACCCGGCTTCCAGGATACGGAACGCTGAGCAGCCCAGAAGGCTTGTTGATTACGCAGATTGTTTCGTCTGAATAAAGAATTTCAATTTTTTCGTGGCCAAAATCTTTTTTTGTTTTTGTATTTTTGTTTGTGCTTAAATTTGCCATAATCCTGTCCTTCGATTAAAAAATCTAGTAATGAGGCGGTTTTCTGTTTGGAATTTCAATGTTTTCCGACAAATCCATAATTCTGCTTGAAAGAATTTTGTTTTCTTCGCGCAGAATTTCAATCAATTTTTGCTGCTCTACGACTTCGTTCTGAAGTTTGTTGATAAAATCGTCCATAAAAGCAATTTTTGTTTCGAGAGCAATAAAGCGGTTTTCTGTATCCATAGCTTTATTTTAACGGATTACCACGAAACTGACCACGATTTTTGTTCGTTGAGTGTTAAAAGTTCGCCAAGTTGGATTTTTTGAGAGAGAATTTTTCTTGAGCCGGGACTTTTTAATTCAATTTGAAGATTTTGAGAAACGATTTGTTTTGCCAAGTCCGGACCGTAGACAAAAGAGAGAAGATTTTCGTATTCTTCAACATTCATTTTTTCGTCGGTTAGACACGGAATCATCAAAAGATCAAAATAGCCCTGAGTTTCTTCGTCCAGTTTTTCGTAAATTGACTTGAATTGTTCCGGTCCCAAAGAAAAAGTGAGCGACGACTGAGTTTTTGAAAGAATTTTTGATGAAGCAAGAAGAGATTTAGAAAGATTTTCGATTTTTCCAGAGCCGCTTGTTTTTCCGTCTTTTTCGACATTTGCAGAAACATTTTTTGCGCCAGCGGAAATCAGAAAATTTTCAAGTTCTTGTTTTGAGAAGAGGGTTGAATTTGCATTTTCGTTTAAATCAGAATTTTCTTGAGCCAAATCCAGAAACTCCTTAAAAGCTGCGTTTGCCGACAGCGAAAAATTCGCCGAAAAAGCGATTGTTGCGGAGTCAGAATTTTCTGCTTTGACAGAAATTGAAGGCGAGCACGAAACTAAAAAAAGAGAAAAACTTATAAGGGCAAAAATTTTGGTTTTAAAAAATTTCATAAATTCCTCAAAAACTTTTCTTTATTTAATCAATTCGCGCAACGGAATGGTTACACGCACGCCAGAAGAAAAAACAAGTCCGGTTGCAAAACTTTTGAGAGCGTTTAATGCGCTTCCATCGGTGTCATTAAAAACTGTGTAGTGAATATCTTGCTCAAAACTTATGTCGGTTTTTCCAGCTTTAAAAGAAGGTGAATTAAAACTGATTCCCAAAATTCCTGGAAAAACAGAAGCTTTTATTCTTTCGTCGTTGTTTCCTGGAAGATACGGAGTTCCGATTGTAAAGACTGGACCTGCGAAAATTCGCATATAGTCGGTCATTGTAAGGCTAAAAAGCAACGGCAATTGAACTACGCCAGTTCCGCTGTCCCAACGCACAGTTGTTCCGATTCCAGGTTTTAGATTTTTTCCTTCGTAAGTTGCATGCACAGTTCCAGCAATTCCGCGGAAAGTAAGCATAAAATTATCAGGAGTAAAAAAGTTCCAGTCAAGACAGAACATTCCGTCCAAAACGATTTTGTCCGTAAAATTTCCATTTTGCCGGCTTGTCTGGCTGGAATTGTTGTTTTTTCCAGAAAAATTGGCTTTAGAAACGGATTCGAAGTTTTTATTGGAAGCAGTATTATTTTCGGCTAAAATTTTTGAAGGCGGCAAAAATCGGCCGGTTTTGTAATATTTGCCTTTCCAATAATTTTCTTTGAGTGAACTTAAAATTACGCCAGTGTTAGGGCCATCAGAAGCCGCATTTAAAAACTGACCGTTTCCAATGTAAATCCCAACATGGCTCGGATTTTCAGAAGCTGTTGTTTTAAAAAAAACTAAATCTCCTGGTTCGCGCTCAGATTCGTCAATTATTTTACAAAACGAATAAATACTTTTTACGGTTCTTGGCAGTTGATAACCGATAGATTCTCTTGCAACTGTATAAATCAATCCTGAACAATCAAAAGAATTTGGGCCGATTGCGCCATTTACATAAGGGCGGCCAATATATTTTTTCCCGTAATCAACAAAAGTTTGTCGGTTTGCCGCGGCATTTTCCGTGTTTGCAGCCATTGTCTGCGCGCATAGCCGCGGAGTAAACAAAATAAAAGCACCAAGCCAAAACCATACAATTAGTTGATTTCTGTCATTTCTTGTCATAGTTCAATTATCGTAAAAAAACAGAGCCATAACAAGCAAGATGAACGATTTTTTATTTGAGGCGCAATTTTCTTTCAAGATTAGGCTGGCCTTGCACTGATTTTTTTTGCAAGTTATAAAAAAATTATTTGCTTTATAAGAAAACTGTGCTAAACTAAGAAATAAGGCGCATTTTTTTGCGGGGGGGGGGGCGGTCTTGGATGTTCAAAACGCAAGACGTATAAGTGACATCTCATTTTCCATAGATAAAGATTTAAGTATAAAAGCAGGAAACCGCACTTTTTCTGTTTTCCTTCGTAAAACAGAAGTTTCAGGCATAAATCTTTCCGAATTCCTTTCAGAAAATGACGCAGAAAATTTTAAGCATTTTCTTTCAAATTTTAATCCGGAAGTTTCAAATGAATCTGCCAGTTTTGTTGCAAAACTTAGGGCAAGGCTTTATTTAATAACTTGTATTTTTACAGTTATAAAGACAGGCGACAATCTTTTTGAGGTAAGCATTGAAGAGCTTTCATATTCGCGGCAGATTTTAGACAAAGCGCTTTTGGAAAGCAGGGAATATTCAACTCTTCTTCAAAATTTCGATGCATATTATTTTATTTACGAATGTGAAAAGTTCACCGTAAAAAACACAAAAGACCTTAATACTATATTTGTCGGAAATTGCGATGAATTTAAAGAATTTTTCGAGAATTTTTTTCATATTAACAAAATGTACACACAAGAAAGCAAGCAGCTTATTGCCATGCTTGCAAATATTCGCAACTTAGAAACTGGCAAATACTACAATTTTTTGCAGACAGACAAAAAAATGCTTACGGTTCATACACTTCGGGCAAGCACGCGCAAAAAGACAATTGTCGTTGGCTACGTAAATTTTGGACAGAAAATTGCACCTGCAGAAAATGCTTATGTTGAAAGTCACGACGGTTTAACTGGACTTTACAACAAAAAGGCAATAACCGAAATTGCAATCAAAAAAATCAACGGACAGAAAGTTCCGTGCTCAATGATTATAATTGATGTTGACCATTTTAAGGGATGCAACGACACATTTGGTCATAATTTTGGTGACAGGGTTCTTACTACTGTTGCCAATTGTATAAAAGACGCAATCGGTACAAAAGGAATTGCTGGAAGAATTGGCGGCGATGAATTTTTAGTTTTGCTTGATTTAACCGAAGAAGACAATATTCGCAATATAACGCGAAATATTCGCGCAGGAATTCAGTGGAATATTACTTCAATTGAACCCGGCAGCACCGTAACCTGTTCAATGGGAGTCGCAAGATTTCCGTTAAACACAAAAGATTATGATTCGCTTTTTAATCTTGCCGACAAATGCCTTTACATTGCCAAAAACAAAGGACGCAACTGTTATATAATCTATAAACCTGAGCTTCATGACTATGTTTTTATTCAGAACAGACAGAATGAAAACAAAATTGCAAGCGGACAGCTTTACAACGAAGCTGCAGACGATGTATTTGAAATTTTAAAAGCAATTCATGAAAAAAAGAGCAAAAACGAACTGCAGCAAATTCTTCAAAAATTAGTCGATTATCTCGGCATAAGCACGATTATGGTTTATGATTCAACACACAAACTTTATTGCAGCGCAGGCCGCACAGAAAAGAATTTTAGAGAAAAAGCTTTAAAGCAAGAAAACTATTTTTCGTTTTTTAATAAATTTGATTATTTACATTTAGACAATACGAACGTTTTGGATTCAGTTTCGCAGGAAAAATATGTTTTTTATCAAGAAAACTGCATATCATCAACTTTGGAAGTATTATGCAACAAAAAAACGCTAATCTGCTTTGACGTCTTTAAACCGGCAAAAACCTTTCCAAAAGAAAGAATCATTTTTATGCTGGTTGTCGCGCGGCTTTTAGTAAGTTCTTTTAACATTGACTAGCCTTATAATAAAATAATTGTAATAGATGTTGCTCTACGTAAGATTTTTTGTTTATTTTATATAGCTGATACAAAATAAATTTAATGAGGTAACAAAATGAAAAAAACACCAGCGTTATTCAGTTTGATTTTTGCAGGAGTTGCAGCCTTTGCGGCAAGTTCATGCGCTTCGACAAAGAACAGTTTGGACGCAGGCAATTCAAAAGAACTAAAAATAGTTCTTGAGGGAAACGAAACAACCGGATATTCCTGGGAAAACACTCTTACAAATGAAGAGATTGTAAGCATAAAAGAAAAAGTAACATATCTTGGAAAAGATGGAATTACAGGCGCGCCTTCGAAATTTGAATATTCGGTGAAGGCCTTAAAAGACGGAACTACGGATTTAACTTTTGTTTACAAACGTCCTTTTGAAGCAGACAAAGCGCTTGATACAATAGTTTATAAAATCGAAGTAAAGAATGGAGAAATTTTGGCTCAGGGTACAATAGAAGGAAAATGGAGAATAAATTCTTTTTATAAAAACGATGAAGCACAGGCAATTTGCGATGTTGTGCTAAACCTAAAAAAAGAAAAGGATGACTTTTTTGTTTCTGGAGAAGCTGGAGTAAATATTTTTAATGGAAATATAAAGCTTTCAGAAAATATTGGAAACGGCGAAGGCGGTTTTGCCATGACCAGAATGATGGGACCAGCAGATGCAATGTCTTTTGAACACGACTACATCCAGCTTTTTAACGGAGAATTTTATGTAATTCCGGCAGTTAAAAATGGAACAGAAATTCTTACAATTGCAAATTTAAAAAACGGCTTGTCGGCAGAATATCGCCTTGTAAAAGAACCATTGGTAGAAAGACAGTAAAATGCCGCAGCCTTTTTTATACAATCTGATTGACAAGGCAGTTTTTGACTATAAACTGATTGAAAAAGGCGACAAAATTCTTGTGGGCGCATCTGGAGGGAAAGACTCCACTGCGCTTATAGAATATTTTGCAAACCGTCAAAAAAGAAAAAATTCCGATTTTGAATTTTTGGCATTGAATATTCAGACAGATTTTGGCGGCGGACTTCCTCCTGACATTCAGACACTTTTTAAAGACTGGAATGTCCCTGTAGAATCCATTTTTGTAGATGTAACAGGACGCTTGAGCGACGGATATAAAATGAGCTGTTACTGGTGTTCAAACTTGCGCCGAAAAGAACTTATTAACTTCGCGGTAAAAAACGGATTCAACAAAATTGCGCTTGGACATCATCTTGACGACATTTTAGAAACTCTGCTGATGAATGCCTTGAATAAAGGCGAGCTCAGCACAATGACGCCTTCCCTAAAACTCGAAAAATATCCTGTAAAAATTATCCGCCCGCTTTGCTACGCTGGCGTTCAGACAATTGTTGAACATTCTAAAAAAGGCGGCTATTTTGGATGGACATGTACTTGCACGTATCAGGATAACAGCACAAGAAAAGATGCCCGCCGCCGGCTTGAACTTTTGACTGGCGGAGACAGAAAAAAGAAAGAAAGACTTTTTAAAGCGCTAAAGAACATAAGACCAGAATATTTGCCATAAAAGAAATCTGTCATAAAAAAATCTTGAGAATTTGTTTTTTCGGATTTAAAATTGAACAAGAGGAATCTTAAAAATTTAAAAAAGATTAAATGCTGTCAATTTTGGCGATTTTTTCTTGGGAGGTTTTATGTCAGTTGTTTGTTATTCTCTTGGTGCGGCTCAAGAAGTGACTGGTTCAAAACATATTTTTGAAATTGATGGCCGGGCTTTTATGGTTGATTGCGGGGCTTTTCAGGGAAAACGCGCTGTTGCCGATGCAAAAAACAGGAATTTTGAAATTCCAGTCGATAAAATCGAAACTGTAATTTTAACGCATGCTCATTACGACCACTGCGGTCTTTTGCCAATGCTCGCAAAAAAAGGCTATGACGGCAATATTTACGCAACTCCTGCAACACGCGACCTTGCCGACCTCGTAATGATGGATTCAGCAAGAATTCAGGCGCGAGATGCCGAATATCTCCGCAAACAGGCCCAAAAAAAAGGCGAAAAATTTACATGGCAGCCACTTTTTAATGAAAAAGACTGCATTAAGGCGGAGAATCAGATTGTAACGCTCGGATATAACCGCCAGATGTACATTGCGCCAGACGTAGAACTCGAATTTTTTGACGCAGGGCACATTTTGGGTTCGGCATTTGCGTTTATAACGATAAAAGGACAGCGCGGCGCGTCAAAAAAATTTGATTCAATAAACAAAATAAATATCTGGAACAAACTTTTTGGCTGGAAAAATTCGATTTTGGAAAAACGGGCAGAAAGTGAAGAAGCCGATAGACGTAAAACTTCTGACAGACGAAAAGCCACCGCAGAAGAGCAGGCCCAGTATTCGGGAATTGAACGCCGTTCTGGCTACGACCGCCGCGAAGGAAAAGACGAACTGCGGATTCTCTATACAGGCGATTTAGGACGTTCTTCAAAACCGATTATCCGCGACCCAAGTGTAAAAATTCCGGCGCCAGATTACATTTTTTTGGAAAGCACTTACGGTAACCGCAAACACGAAGGCACAGAAATCGCTATGGAAGAACTGCGGAAAGTGGTTCGCCGGGCAATCGACCGCAAAGGAAAAATCATAATTCCGTCATTTGCAATTGAGCGCACTCAAGAAATTGTTTATTACCTCCATATGCTTGTAGACCAGCGAAAAATTCCTTCAATTCCAATTTACGTAGATTCGCCAATGGCAGTAAACGCGACAAGTATTTTTCAGGTTCATCCGGAATGTTACAGCCACGAAGTTGAAGAAGCCTTTCTTGACAGGCACAAAAATCCATTTGGCTTTGACCAGCTAAGTTTTGTTACGAGCGTTGACGAATCAAAGGCATTGAACCAAAAATCCGGGCCTATGATTATAATTTCGGCAGACGGAATGTGCGAAGCCGGACGCGTTGTGCATCATCTTGCAAACAACATAAGCGATCCAAAAAACACAATTTTGATAGTCGGTTATATGGCAGAAAACACGCTTGGCCGAAGAATCCGCGACGGAGCAAAAGAAGTAAAAATCATGGACGAATGGTATCAGGTAAATGCGCATGTCGAAACAATCAACGCATTTTCTGCTCATGCCGATTACGAAGAAATTGTAAGATGGCTCAAGCAGGTTGATACAAGCCGCCTTAAAAAAATCTATCTGGTTCACGGCGAAAAAGATGCCCAGGAATATCTGCAAAACTATTTAAAAGAAAACGGATACAAGCACGTTCAGATTGTAAAATACGGCGAAACTTACGAACTGGCGTAATTTGTAAATATTTTGGGCGTTGCGGCTGTTTTTAACAGCCGCCGCTCTGTCCGGGGTTTGCATTGTTCCACTTCGTTCCACAACGCGCCTTTTGCGCGCCCCTCCCGCCGCTAACGCATTTTTTTGTTTTTCTAAAAAATCTCAAATAACAGTTAATTCTTCTTTGTAAAGCATATTTTATATAAAAATCCGAGGTTTTATATAGAAAACCGGCATTTTCTTGATTATCATCAAATTCAGGGAAAGAGTAAATTCAATCAATACGACAGAATTTTATTTATAACGAGGTAATCGATGAAAAAAAACTCTCAAAAAAGAAAATTCGGCGCAATTTTGTTAAGTCTTGTCGCATTATTTGCAGTGCTTTTTTTTGCAGCAGCATGCAAGACAGACAGCGACGATGACGAATTGAACAATGTGACAATTAGTCTTTCAGAAAGTACAATAAACGCAAATGGACAGACTTCGCTATTTGCAAAAGTTGACAAAAAGGGCTCCGGCAATCCAGTTTATGAGTGGACAATTACAGCTGGCAGTGAATATGCAACCCTTGACAATGAAACTTCTTCAACTTGT
>NZ_DBJD01000080.1:17282-18340 GCF_002297065.1 Treponema sp. UBA785
CAGTAGAACACGAAGTTACAGTAAAAGTAACTGCAACTTACGACGGAACAGCTAAGGAAGCAACAACAACTGTAAAAATTCTTGCGGCAGGACAGATTGTGGAGAACAAGGTTACTTCCGTAAGCGTTAGCGCAGGAAAAGACTCAATTGCTTGCGACGGAAGCACAACCTTAACCGCAAAAGCAGAATATTCAGGCAATCCTGAAATCACTTATACTTGGACAATCAGCGAAGGCGGTGAATATGCAGAGCTTTCTGAGTCAACGACAGGAACAGTTACACTCACAGCAAAAAACACAGATACAGCAGAACAGACAGTTACTGTAAAAGTAACCGCTTCTGACGGAACAAATTCTGTAGAAAGCACTTGCGCAGTAACGGTTGGAGCGGCAGCTGCAGTAGAGACTGGAAACGTAATTAAAGCGAGCGACACTCCACTTGGATTTGCTGGAGTAAATTATGCAATGCCGACTTTTACTAACGTTGTGACTGTAACAACTAGAGAAGAATTGATGAAAGCAATCAAAAACAAAAATTCATTGATTTATATTGATGGAATGATTGATATGTCAGATGAGGGAAGCGGCTCAAAACTTCCTGCTGAAGGTGCTAGCAACATTGCGGTTTCTTCTGTAATGGATTCTTGGATTGCGTCAAAAACTTCAAATGCTTATACAACATATGGTGACTGGGTTGAGGCTTATGCCGCTGTATGTTCAACAACTACAAATGACAAAGATAAATCCCCTAAAAAAGGTTCCCATTCTTCTTTATATGATACTGTTTGGAAGCTAAACGATGCTTGGAAAAGCGTAATTCAGTTGAATTTAAAATCTAATACAACAATTATTGGTCTTGGAAGCGATTCTGGACTTCGTGGCGGAACAATCAGCATCAACGGTATTGAGAATGTTGTAATTAGAAATCTTACTCTAGTTGATGCAATCGATATGTTTCCGCACCATGAAGTGAACTCAAAAGGAGAATCTGATGGATTTAATGCTCAGTTTGACTGCATAACAATTCAGGGTTCTAACACTGCGAATATATGGATTGAC
>NZ_DBJD01000017.1:0-3284 GCF_002297065.1 Treponema sp. UBA785
TCGCGGCAGGTTCATTTCAAAATTAGTATGGAAGTTTTGTCAAAAAATGTGTATAGTAATTTTATAAACGCTACTTATTCTGGAGAAACAAATTATGAACATTTGGACACAGCGAAGCATCGAACTTGCCAATCAGTACGACTATTTAGACCAATTGTTCAAAATTTATCCTCTTTCAGCAAATGAAAAACGCGATTTGCCAAGTGGCATTGTAGAAAAATTAAAAACATTGCTCCAGAACCGCGATTCAAAAGGCTTGATAAACCTTTTGCTTGACCAAGTAAAAGGTCAGGGCGATGAAAAGCATCCTTTCCCGATAAAATATTCTTATGTTTCATATTTAAAAAACGACCGTTCCGCAATAGAAAGAAATCCAAAAACTGTTGAGCGAATTGCAAGTTATCTTTATGAAATGGGTCTTGATGGAATCCTTGAAAAAACATCTGCGCCAAAAGAGACGAACAGGAAAAAGGACGTGGCATAAATGAAATATACACAAAAATTGCTTGAAGATAAAATTCTCCATAACACTGATTACGAATTTCTAAACTCAATCAAAGACAGATTTCCAACAAATAATCCGTATTTCTTAGTCTGCCTCGCGGAAGTTATTTTTAATCGTGAAGAAGATGACACAAAAGATATTTTGAATGAAGTTATTGATGAAGCCTATGATTTATATAAAAACGCGAATATTTCAGAATATTTAAGCGAGATTTAGAATGAAGCTGGTTGAGCTTATAATCGATATTTTAGAAAAATCAGAAATTCCTCTTACACAAGGTGAGATTCTTTCAATTGCAGAAAAACACGAAAAATATTCTGAATGTGAAGAGCTTCAAAAAGTTCAGGTTCCATTGTCTGCTGTTGCCCGATGTCTTACAAAATATTCAAGCGGAAGCAATCCTGTTTTTGGAATTCAAAATGAGGGAAAGGTAAAGAAGAGTAAAAAGCATTTTTTCCTGAAATCTAAAAATATTCCCGAAGCAACCATAATACCAGAATCTTCTTTGCATCCGTATTTGGTAAAATTTGCAAAAGAGCGTTTCGGAGTTTACTGCAAAACCATAAACGCTTTAAAAGTTCAGAAGAAAAAAGACAAAATTGGAAAATGGACAAATCCTGATATAGTTGGCATAAATCCGACAATCCTTGACTTAAATCCGCTTTTTCAATCTGAAATCGAAAAACTTGGGCTTTTTTCAACAAAGGTTATGCAGTTCTACAGTTTTGAACTTAAATTGAAAATTGACAAAAGCAATATCACAGAATGTTATTTTCAGGCAGTTTCAAATTCTGCTTGGGCAAATTACGGCTATCTTGTTGTAGGGGATTTAGATACTGACGCAGCTTTTCTTTCAAACATTTCGCGCTTAAACAATGGCTATGGAATCGGTGTCATAAAATTGAATCTTGAAAATCCTTTAAAGAGTGAAATCGTTGTTTCAGCAAGAGAGCGAAGCGTTGTCGATATAAATTTTATGAATTTTCTTGCTGATATGAATAAAGACTTTTACGCTTTCGTTGACAACGCACGAAAATCGATAAAAACAAAAAAAGTCGATGCGGCTCAATTTGATAAAATAATGTGATAACAGACACTGGCGAACTTCTCCGGCAGAACTTGAAAAACTTGATGAGCAAGGTCTGATTGAATGGTCAAAAAACGGAGTTCCTCGCCGAAAAATTTTTGCGGACGAGCAGAAAGGAAAAAAACTTCAGGACATTTGGGATTTTAAGGATTACCAGTATCCGGTTTATCCGACAGAAAAAAATCTTGACCTATTAAAACTCATTGTCCAGACTTCCTCAAATCCAGAAAGTTTGGTTATGGACTTTTTCTGCGGTTCGGGAACAACTTTGGTTGCCGCCCAAGAACTTGGCAGAAAGTGGATTGGAATTGACAAGTCTCAAAAAGCGATAGAAGTTGCAAGAAAAAAGCTGAATGAAGAAAATGCCGCACTTTTTAAAAACGATTTTGAATTTATTACTATTTCAGAAAAACAAGAGCAGAATCTTCATAATGAAAATATTCTTGTTATACAGAAAACTCCAAAAGTGCTGGTAACTGCGTGAGTTTATTTTTCGCAATTTTCTTTCTTCCTCACATTCTCCTTTTACAAATCTCTTTTTCTCTCTTTTCTTTAATCGCACTCACATTTAATTTGCCTTGCGTGAACCGAGTCTGACTATATGGCTAAAAACAGTGCAAGAAAATTCGGTTTGACAACTGACATTATGTGAAAAATATGCAAAAATGTGTATAATGAAACGCAGATAATTCCTGTTGAATGCAAGACTAATCACATCAGACTCTCAATCGTCTTAAAAATATCGCCCTTTATCAGAACGGAGCGCGGTTTTATTTCCGCAGGAACTTCTTCCTTTTCCATATTGACCGCCGCGTAAAACGCGTTTTTGTTTTTGTACGTGAGATTCCAGAACGGATATTTTATGATTCCGGGCGTGTTTCCTCCGACTCCAAGCTCCAGAAAAAGCGTTCTTGCGTTTTTGTGCTTTTCAATAAAATTCTGGTAGCGTCTTGCCGCTTTGTGCCAGCCGTCGTCCTCAACAAAAGTCTCGTCGCAGCGAAGATTCATCGACATCGGTTTTCCGCAGACCGGGCAGCGCGGCACAAGCTCGGGCGGAATTTCCATTTTCAAAGGATTTCTCAGAAAAACAAGGTCGCCGTCTTTTTTCGTTTTCGCTGTCCTCAAATCCGAATCCTTGCGAAACGAGCATTTTTCTCACCGCCTCTTCGTTGCCGTAAGTCTTTTTGTGGCACGGAACGCAGCACTGAAAAAGTCCGTAGTCGCCCTGCGTGTAGAAAAGCCGCTTTTTGTCGAATCCGGCCTTTTGAAAGCAGTGGTCAACATTCGTGGTGATTGCAAAATAGTCCTTGCCGCGCACAAGCTCAAAAAGTTTTTCGTAGACCGGAAGCGGCGCGCGCATATATCGGTTGATGTAAATGTAGCGGCTCCAGTAAGCCCAGTTTTCCTCAAGCGAGCCAAAATCCGCAAATCCGCCAGAGTACATATCGTGAAAATGATATTTCGTCTCAAAGTCCGAAAAATATTTTTTGAACCGCTCGCCGCTGTACGAAAATCCCGCGCTTGCAGAAAGCCCGGCGCCGGAGCCAATCACGACGCATTCCGCTTTTTCAAGCTGTTCTTTCAGCGTCTCGATTTTTTCGTTTGCGATATTTACAAAGTGCTTTTTTAACATATTTAATTTCGTTTTTTTAATTTTGCTGTCATTATCGGGCTTGAAATCATCTGTCATTA
>NZ_DBJD01000066.1:0-1024 GCF_002297065.1 Treponema sp. UBA785
CAATGACAGAGGCTTTCAAGTATGGCAATGACAGGCTAGTTTTATGTCATCTTCGGGCTTGACCCGGAGAGCTGTTGCATAAGACGGCTTCGCATTGTATTTTTTTATGCAGCTTCTGCTTTTCGGCGGGGGCTGTTTTTTTATTTCCCGAACAGTTTGCTGTGTGTTCCTATTCGGAAAGCGGATAGCTGGAGAATGTCTTTTTCGATTTTATAAATCAGGACTAAGTCGGGCTTTATGTGGCAGTCTCTGTAAGATTTTAGTTTTCCTGTCAGCTGATGGTCGCAGTATTTCGGCTCAAGAATTTCGCCGTCTGCAAGCCTGTTGATAATTTCAATTGTTTTTGACTTTTCGTCCGCAGCAAGCGATTTTGCGTCTTTCTTAAATGCCGACGTAAAATAGATTTTGTATTTCATAAATCTGCGAACGCTTCCTGAGCGGTGGCGTAGGTTTTCAGCGTGCCGTTTTTGACTGAGGCGTTGTATTCTTTTTCGCCTGCTTTGATTGATTCCACAAGTTCTGCCGGATATTCATCTTCTTTTACGTAGGAATAAACTTTTTTGCTCATCTTGTTTATCGCGTCTATCATTTCCACAAGTTTGTTGTCCGCGTTTTTTATCACCAAAGTCATATTTCGCCTCTTTTTGAATATAGCATAGAAAAGCGGAATTTTCCATAAAGAAAGATGTGGCTTCTGCTTTGCGGCAGGGGCTGCTTTTTTTAACGATTGTCATTCCCTTGCTTGACAAGGGAATCTATTGCACGGGATTGTCGGATCAAGTCCGACAATGACAGAGGCTTTCAAGTACGGCAATGACAGGCTAGTTTTATGTCATCTTCGGGCTTGACCCGGAGAGCTGTTGCATAAGACTGCTTCGCATCGTGTTTTTTTATGCAGCTTCTGCTTTGCGGCAGGGGCTGTTTTTTTACGATTGTCATACCCTTGCTTGACAAGGGAATCTATTGCACGGGATTGTCGGATCAAGTCCGACAATGACAAAGGGTTTCAAGTACGGCAATGACA
>NZ_DBJD01000066.1:1123-9965 GCF_002297065.1 Treponema sp. UBA785
GCGTTAGGGATTGTAGTGGCGGCGGAGCCGTTGCGGAACGGAGCAGGGCGGAGCGAAGCAATGAAGCCGAAAGGCGGAACCACGAAAAGCCCGGCCTGGCATATTCTTTTAGGAAAAAAACTTTTTTCCAAAAAAAATTAAAACGGCAAAGGCAAAACAAAAGTAAAAAAAGCCAGGAAACGCCCAAATACAAAAAAATTGACAAGGATGTCAGAGAATTCCCAACACGGTAAAAATTCGCTAGAATAAAGCAATGAAAACTTTTGAAAAATTTGGAACTGCTATTCCGCAGATTCTTTTGCCAAAAAACATTGATTTGAAAACCTGGTCGGTTATTGCCTGCGACCAATACACTCAAGACCGCGAATATTGGGAAAACGCAAAAAAAATTGCCGGCGAAAAACCGTCATCGCTCAACTTGATTTTTCCGGAAGTTTATCTGGACAAGTCGGACGAAGATTCAAAAAATGAACGCATTCACAAAATTCAGTCTGCAATGGATGAATACATCGAAAAAGGCGTTTTTGATTCTCCGCAGGAAGAATGTGTCTATATTGAAAGAAAAACCGCCTACGGCCGCACGCGAAAAGGCCTGGTTATGTGCGTCGATTTGGACAGTTACGAATGGAAACCTGGCTCAAAAGCCTTGATTCGCGCGACAGAAGCAACTGTTCCTGAGAGAATTCCGCCAAGAATGAAAATCAGAAACGGCGCAAAACTTGAGCTTCCGCATATCATGCTTCTTGCAAACGACCCGAAAGATGAGCTTGTCGGAGGAGCCGGAAAACTTGCAAAAAAGCAGATGCCGGTTTATGACGGCGATTTGATGCAAAATTCTGGCCATATTACAGGCTGGGCTGTAAAAGGAAGCGACGCTGAAAAACTGCTCGAAAACGCGCTCTCTGATTTGGCAAAAGCCGGAACAGATGCTGACGGAAACACCTTCCTTTTTGCAGTCGGCGACGGAAACCACTCTCTTGCGACAGCAAAAGCTGTCTGGGAAGAAAACAAATCCCGTCTTCCTTCTGATTCTCCTGTGCGCTATGCCCTTGTCGAAATCGTAAACATTTATGACGAAGGGCTGACTTTTGAACCGATTCACCGTGTTTTGTTTGGAATTGACAGCGAAAAGCTCATTTTGACTGTTGCTCAAAAACTTGGCGGAAAAGTCTGCGAACTGGAAAATGAATCTGAGCTTGAAAAAGAAGTTGCTTCCAGGAGCGCAGACGGCGCGCGATACGGATTTATCTTTACAAAAAATGGAAAAACTTCGTTCAAAATGCTCGAAACTCCGGTCAAAGATCTGGCGATCGCCGCTCTTCAGCCTGTGATCGACGGCTTTATGACCGAAAATAAGGCTCAAAAAACGCAGATTGATTACATTCACGGAAGCGACGAGACTGTCGGACTCGGAAAAACAGAAGGCAATACAGGAATTTTGCTGCCTCCGATTGCAAAAGACTGCTTTTTTGCGACAATCAACGGCAGAGGTCCGCTTCCTCGAAAATCATTCAGCATGGGCGAAGCTAGCGAAAAAAGATTTTATGTTGAAGCGAGAAGACTTTTTTAGTTTTTAATTCCAGTTCTACACAAAACCGATAAAGCCACGGCGGAAAGACATTTTTCTGAGCGTGGCTTTTTTGTTTTTAATGATTTTAAAAATTTTGAATCCGCTCCAAAATTTCCTTCCCAAATTTTGCCGCCTTGTTTTCTCCGATTCCATAGCAGTCTAAAAGTTCGTCCATCGACTTTGGCTTTTTTGCCGCAAGCTCGTGCAAAGTCCTGTCGCCAAAAATTACATACGGAGGAACATTCATCTCTTCAGCCTTGTTTTTCCGCCACTTTTTTAAGCTGGAAATCATAAAAAGCGTATTTTGGTCGGGCGCTTTTTTTTGAAAATTCCCATCATTCCCCTCAAAAGAAGAAGTTTCCGTTTTTTTGCGAAGAACAAAATCAGCCCGAAGAGAAGTTTTTTTTGATTTTCCATTTTTTCCAGAAGGCTTTGGAAAAAGAAGTCCGCCGGATGAACCTGCGCCCGCCCGGTTTTTCGGAACAAAAGTTCCCGTAGCCTTGAGAGATTTTTCAGACGGCAAGGCATTTTCAAAAGGAAGAAGAATTTTATCCCGGTTTTTTAGCACGCCAAGCCCTTCTTTTGTGAGCATTAAAATGCCGTAATCTCCGGTTTTTACAAGATAATTTTTTTCGATTAAAAGAGAAGCCAGTTCCATCCACTGAGCTTTGTCAAGTTCCCGGCCAATTCCCCATGTCGAAATCATATTGTGCGAATTGTCGAGAATTTTTTTACTTCTAGAACCCAAAAGAACATCAGCAATATACGCCGCTCCAAAATGCGAATTTGTGCGGATTATACAGCTCATAAATTTTTGGCAGGGAATTGTCATATCAGAAAGAACAGCTGGGCCTTTTGAGCAGATGTCGCAGCAGCGGGCATTTTTTTCTTTTTCGTTGTCATAAAATTCGCCAAAATACGCCAAAAGTTTTTTTCGCCGGCATTCACGTGCCGAAGCATAATCTGTCATTGACTGCAAGAGATTTTCTGATTTTTGAGGGTCGGAGGCATCCGTAAAAAAATGCCTTATTTTAAAAATATCAGCCCCGGAATAAAGCAAAAGCGCTTCGCTCGGAAGCCCATCCCGTCCAGCGCGTCCAATTTCCTGATAATACTGTTCAAGCGACTTTGGCAAGTCATAGTGAATTACAAAACGCACGTTCGGCTTATCGATTCCCATTCCAAAAGCCAAAGTTGCCACCATAATCTGCACCTGATCGCGGATAAACTGATTCTGATGATTTTTTCGCTCCTCGTCAGAAAGCCCGGCATGATAATTTAGAGCCGAGTATCCGAGTTTTAAAAGAATCTGCGTAAGAGAATCAACCTGCTTGCGGCTAAAACAGTAGATTATTCCGCTTTCGTCCCAATGCCTGCGAATACAGTCTACCACCTGGCTTACAGGATCGTTTTTTCTGGCAACCGACAAAAAAATATTCGCCCTGTCAAAGCTCGAAATTTCAACTTCAGGTTCTTTTAACGCAAGGTTTTGAATAATATCTGCCCGCACCTGAGCCGTAGCGGTCGCAGTAAGCGCAAGGCAAACCGCATTTGGAAACTGTTTTCTTACAGCAGAAATTTCAAGGAATTCCGGTCTAAAGTCGTGTCCCCACTCAGAAACGCAATGAGCCTCGTCAATCGTAATGCAGCTGACTTTTACGTGGCTGTCGTGAAGCAAATCCTGAATTTTCGGAGAACTCAAGCCTTCCGGCGAGACATAAAGAATTTTTGTTTCACCACGACGAATTGAATT
This sequence comes from Treponema sp. UBA785, assembly GCF_002297065.1. Lineage (NCBI taxonomy): Bacteria > Pseudomonadati > Spirochaetota > Spirochaetia > Treponematales > Treponemataceae > Treponema > Treponema sp. UBA785. Next base: position 4,447 of record NZ_DBJD01000066.1, read on the forward strand.
CATCGATTCAAGATATTTATCCCAGTCAAGAGTGCTGTTCAAAAAAACTGCATTTATTCCAGAAGCCAATAAACTGTCCACTTGATCCTGCATAAGAGAAATAAGAGGCGACACAACGACAGTAATTCCGTCAAAAATCAAGGCGGGAATCTGGTAACAGAGGGATTTTCCTCCGCCAGTCGGCATAATTGCAAGAGTATCTTTTTTATTAAGCACATTGGAAATGATTTTCCGCTGCAGAAGCCTGAACGAATCGTAGCCGAAAATTTCTTTTAAAACTTTTTCCGGTTCGCAGCCAATATAATCTTTATTCATTGTTATTCCGAGCCTATTATACAAAAAAATTGCATTATAGTGTTGCAGAAAAATATTTTTTTCTGCTATAATAGCACTTGCGTTTGCCGAAGTGGTGGAATGGTAGACACGAAAGACTCAAAATCTTTTGCAGGCGACTGTGTAAGGGTTCAAGTCCCTTCTTCGGTATAAAAGAATCTGTTTTTTAACAGGTTCTTTTTTTTTACTTTGTGCGAGTTTTTTGAACGCTTTTCCGCAAGCTCGCATCTATTTTCTTGAAGAATGGCTTTTTCGTCCGCAAAAGTAAGCTATTCTCCCGGCAAAACAAATTCTAAAGGTCCGCTGTTTCCTCTCAATTCGACAGCTTCTCTTAAATCAGAAAATTCAATCCGCAAATGATTTTCCATATCAGCAATTGTCCTTGCAATTTTTAAGCATGCGCTCACTCCTCTTTGCGACAAGCTGTTTTTTTTCCGCTGATTTTCTAAAAATCGTTCCTGTTCTTCGTTCAAGCCGCAAAATTCGGAAATTTGCTGCGGACTAAGCCTCGAATTTTTTATACCACGCTCCCGCTGTTTTTTTACCGCCACTGCGATTTTTTTACGCAAAGCCCCAGTTGAAAAATTTTCATTTTCTTCACCGTCATTTTTACTTTCTTTTTCAACTGCCGAAACGCAAACCCTTAAATCAACCCTGTCTAAAAGAGGCCCGCTAAATTTTCTCCAGTACATTTCCACAGAACGTGCGCTGCAAAGACAGATTTTTCCTTCAACTCCGTAATTTCCGCATGGACAGGGATTTGCCGCCATCAAAAGCTGAAAATTCGCAGGATAGACAGTGCTGCGTCCTGCCCGGCTCAAAGTAATTGTCCCGGTTTCGAGAGGAACACGAAGCATCTGCAAAACACTTGTCCTAAACTCCGCAGCCTCATCTAAAAAAAGAACTCCATTGTGCGCCAAAGAAATTTCTCCCGGACGGCAATTAACTCCGCCGCCGCAAATTCCTTCTATGCTTGCAGTCTGGTGCGGCATTCTAAAATCGCCTTTACGCATTATTGAGACGGACGGCGGCAAAAGCCCTGCCAAACTGTGAATTCTCGTTACGCTTTGAGATTCCTCCATCGGCAAAAGAGGCAAAAGCCCCGGAAATTTCTGCAATGCAAGCGTTTTTCCGCAGCCTGGAGGCCCAAAAGCAAGCAAATTATGCCCGCCGGCCGCAGCAACCTGCAAAGCGCGAATCAGTTTTCTTTGTCCGAAAATTTCCGCCATCTCAAAACCTTCATCAACCGGAGGAAAAAGCACATTTTCGATCCAAACAGAACCTTTTGGCGCTCCCTGGTCTTCAGAAAATTCTCTTCCTTCACAAAAAACTTCCGGTTTATAAAGCGCATCAAACGCTTCTGCTAGATTTTCCGCCGCAAAAACTTTTATTCCTGCAACTTCCTTTGCTTCGCCAGCATTTTGCGAACTTACAATGCAATAATCAATTCCTGCCAGCTTTGCGGTTCCGGCAGCAGCATGAACTCCACGGACAGGCCGCAAAAGCCCCGAAAGCTCAAGTTCGCCCATAACAAGCACGCTTCTTTCAGAAAAACTGCCTTTTTGAGCATCAAGAACTGCCAGCGCAAGCGCCAAATCAAAACCGGCCCCTTCTTTTTTCAAATCTGCCGGAGACAAACTGATTAAAACCCGCTCCAAAGGGAACTCAAAACCAGAATTTCTGATCGCCGAACGCATCCTTTCCCGGCTTTCCTTGACAGCGCCGTCCGCAAGCCCAACAACGTCCACAGCAGGAATTCCGCGCCTTAAATCAACTTCAACGGCAACAAGCGAGCCTTCATATCCAAACGGCGAAAAAGAAAAAATTTTCATAAAACCGACCCCTTAATAATTCTCAAAAAGTTTCTATAATAATAAGTGGCCGTAAAAGTAAAAATTTTACAAAAAATTCACAAAAAAAATCAAAAATTTATTTTGTGGGCGGCAATTTTTCCGTCAAACCGGCTGCTCTGGGGTCGCTCACGCTCATTGCCTCCGGCAACTTTCGCCCGGCGCATCCGGCGCAGAATTTTCCGTTCATAAAAAATCTATTCTCTAAAATTCATTTTGCCCATTCAGTATTTTTAAAGTTAAAATCTTCGCCAAGAGCTGGCTTTAATTCTTCAAGCCAAAATCTGTCATCAATTTTTTTATTATCAAACATCCTGCCCAAATGTCTGTCCGCCCTTACACCTTTTCCATGAAAATCGCTTCCAGCAGTAACAAACATCCCAAGTTTTCTGGCAATTTCTTCAAGATGGTAACAATGGCTTTTTCTTGCTCCTGGATGCCAGGCTTCGAGCCCCATAACTCCTGCCGCATGGATTCTTTCAAGCTCTTCTTCAAGCCTTGCGATTCCTAAAAAAAGCGAGCATGGATGGGCAATTACAGGAATTCCGCCCGATGTTTTTATAGCTTCCACCGCAGTTTCGAGATTTTCGCCAGTATGGTTTACATACCATTTTTTTCCGTGTCCAAAAAAACGGTCAAATGCCTCCTGACGGTTGCGGACAATTCCTTTTTTTACCAAAAAATCCGCAAAATGAGGACGTCCAATCTGGCTTGCAGTAAAATTTGACTGAATCTCTTCAAGAGTAAAATCGTAACCGTCTTCGTTCATTTTTCTGACAATTTCAGAATTCCGGTTAAAGCGTTCTTCCGTCAGATAGTCAATGGTATTTTTTAGTTCTTCGCTTTTACGGCGCAATCCCAAACCCAAAAGATGAAATTCGCCTTCTGGCCAGGCAACTGTAATTTCAATTCCAGGAATAAAATTCACTCCGGTCTCCAAACAGACCTTTGCAGCATCGTTCAAGCCGTCAACAGTGTCATGGTCGGTCAAAGCCCAGACCGTAAGTTTTTTTTCAAAAGCATATCTGGCAGAATCGGCAGGAGAAAGGATTCCGTCAGATGCAGAAGAGTGGCTATGTAAATCAATCATTTTTTTAATATAGCACAAATTAAATTTTTTTAGAATTAAACCTTCTCAAATGATTTTTTTTGAAAATATGATTTAGTCAGTTAATTTTTTCATCAAAATATGCTAAATCTTAAAGAACTTATTATAAATTTGGATTATAATTGAATTATAAAACCTGTATTCAATGGGAGAAAATTTATGCCAAAAGTGATGCAATACAATAAAGGTTCAATCATTTATTTTGCAGGAGACCGTGACGACAGGGTTTTTATTTTGCAAAAAGGCTGCGTAATAATTTCCACAACAGACATAGAGACAAATCTTCCTGTTACAGAACAGATAAAAAACGGCGAATTTTTTGGAGTAAAATCGGCGTTGGGGCATTTCCCGCGTGAAGAAACAGCTACGGTTTTAATCGATTCTGTTTGTCTTTCGCTGACAGTTCAGGAATTTGAGACAATATTTTCTTCAAACAAGACTTTGATTTTAAAAATGCTGAGAGTTTTTTCAAACCAGTTAAGAAAAGTTCATTCTCAGATTGAAGAAATTCTAAACAAAGGACAAGACATAAACCGCCAGAGCGGACTTTTGGGTGTAGCCCAGGCTTTTTTTCATGACGAAAAATGGCGCAGCTGTGCAGATGTTTGTTTAAGATATTTAAAATACTATCCAAATTCAGCAGACGAAAATGCAGTCAAAAAAATGTTCATAACAGCGGATGCAAGGGCAAAACAATCCCAAAGCCTTGCTTTTGACGACGGAACAGAAAATATTTCTTTGAACGACAAATCCTTAAAAGTTTTTGAACTTCCGGCATTTGCACGTTTTGCAAAAAAATATTCTCCTGGACAAGTTATCATAAGCGAATTTGAACCTGGAGAAAGCTTTTATCTGATTCAAAAAGGCACAGTCCAGCTTGTAAAATGTGTAAACGGTCAAAATAAAAATCTGGATATTCTAAAACCTGGCGAATTTTTTGGAGAAATGGCGATTTTGGACAATTCTCCGCGCTCAGCAACATGTCTTGCAGTTGGAAACGTCCAGTGTCTGGAATTTAACAAGTCAAATTTTGAACTTTTAATCACCGGAAATCCGCAAATTGCACTTAATATTTTAAAACTTTTCTGCAAACGCATTTATGACCAGAAAAGGCGTTTTAAGATTCTGGTAATTCAAGATACTCAGGCGCGTATTGCAGATGTTTTTTGCATGCTCGACGAAATGAATCCACCGGCAAACCCAAACGAAAAACAGCGCAGATTTAATGTTACAATCCAAGAGGTGGCTCATTGGGCGGCGCTTCCTGTTGCAAAGACAACTGACGAAATAAACCGTTTTGCATCTTCAAGAAAAATCGAAGTTTTTGAAAATAATATTATTGTAAACAATATTGCCGACATGAAGCGAATCGTAGACACTAGAGCAACAAGCCGGCAGTAATTTTAAATTTCGCAGTCGCAGACCAGTTCGACAGGACAATGGTCGGATCCAAAAATTTCGGTATGAATTGCAGCTCTTTTCATCTGAGCTTTTAAAGAATTGCTCACTAAAAAGTAGTCGATGCGCCAGCCTGCATTTTTTTCGCGTGCATGAAAACGGTACGACCACCAGCTGTAAATATTTGCTGCCTCAGGATAAAAAAATCTGAACGAATCAGTAAAGCCTGACTCAAGAAGCTGAGTCATTTTTGAGCGTTCTTCATCGGTAAAACCGGCATTGTGCCGATTTGAAGCAGGATTTTTTATATCGATTTCTTTGTGGGCAACATTCAGGTCGCCGCAGACAATTACGCCTTTTTTTTGAGAAAGAGTTAAAAGATAATTTTTAAAATCATCTTCCCAGCGCATGCGATAATCAAGGCGTTTTAATTCGGTTTGAGAATTTGGAGTGTAAACTGTTACAAGAAAAAAATTTTTGTATTCAAGAGTTATTACGCGGCCTTCGGTGTCGTGTTCAGGAATTCCAATTCCGTAAAGAACCGAAACCGGCTCGTATTTTGTAAAAACTGCCGTTCCGGAATAGCCTTTTTTTTGAGCATAGTTCCAATATTGAAAATATCCAGGCAAATCCATTTGAATTTGCCCTTCCTGAAGCTTAGTTTCCTGCAGACAAAAAAAATCTGCATTCAAAGAATTAAACTCTTCGTAAAAATTTTTGCTAGTAACAGCGCGAAGTCCGTTAACGTTCCAAGAAATAAATTTTAAATCCATAAAAAAATTATATAATAATTTTTGCAGACGCAAAAGCGCACGGCCGGGCTTGCAGCC
>NZ_DBJD01000010.1:0-6993 GCF_002297065.1 Treponema sp. UBA785
AAAAAATGCTATAATACTACCAATTCTATAGGTTACTTTTATAACACTTCTAAAAAATCCCCTTTTTAGAAAAATTTTTCCTGGAGATACTTCTATGTTAAAAATTTCAACAAAGGGTCAATACGCGCTTTTGCTTATGACCGACCTTGCAGAACAAGACCCTTCAAAATACGTAGCTCTTAAAATTTTAAGCCACCGCCACAACCTAAGCATAAAATATGCCGAACAAATTTTAATGCAGCTCAGCAAAACCGGACTTGTTGTCGGTTTACGCGGAAATAACGGCGGTTACAAACTTGCAAAATCTCCAGACCAATACACAGCTGGAGAAATTTTGCGGGCAATGGAAGGCAATTTAAGCCCAAAAGGTGTTTCTGAAGGAAATACAGTTTCTTCCGTTGGAAACGATGCTTTTTGGCAAGGTTTTGACGAAGCAGTAAATCAATACGTTGACAGCATTACCCTCGAACAAATTGCCGAAAAAAACCGCGAATTTAACGGTTTCGACTACGTAATTTAATTAAAAATTCAATCCTCCGTTCAATTATTTTTAAACTCGCTGCAAATTGCTTTAAGCGCCTCTTCGAGAATTTTTCTTGGAGTGGCGCAATTTATTCTCTGAAACTTCTCTCCTTCAATTCCAAACATTGTTCCACGGTCAAGCCAGACTTTTGCCTTATTGAGAATTTTGTTTTCAATCTGAGAGTCCGTTAATTCAAAATCCGAAAAATCAAGCCACAAAAGATAAGTGCCTTCCGGCTTGCAAACCTTGATTTTCGGGCAATTTTCCGAAATGTATTTTTCTGCAAACAAAATATTCTGCCAGATATACGAACGAACCTGCTCAAACCATTCATCGCCTTCAGAATAAGCGGCAGTTGCGGCCTCAATGCCCATAATAGGCGGCTCGTCGTAGCCGGTGCATTCAATTTCTTTTATAAAAGAATTCCGCAATTTTTCGTTCGGAATTACAATGTTTGAAAACTGAAGTCCTGCCAAATTAAAAGTTTTGCTCGGAGAATTGCAGATAATTGAATTTTGAGCGGCTTCTTCAGAAAGCAGCGCAAAAACTGTGTGTTTATGACCTTCAAAAGTTATATCGCAGTGAATTTCATCGCTTATAACCAAAACATTGTGTTTTAAGCATATTTGGCTCAATTTTAAAAGCTCTTCTTTTTTCCAGACCCTTCCGCCAGGATTGTGAGGCGAACACAGTATAAAAAGCTTTACTTTTTCAGAAACAATTTTATTTTCAAAATCTTCAAAATCAATTTCGTAATGTCCGTTTTTTAAAACCAATGGATTGTTCACTAGTTTTCTTTTTTGATTGCTAATTGCTTTAGAAAAAGGATAATAAACCGGCCTCTGAATAAGAACAGAATCGCCTTCAGAAGTAAATGCGCGTATTGCCATGCAAATTGCAAAAACAACTCCAGGAGTATTAACAACCCATTCTGTTTTGATTTCAAAATTGTGCCGGTTTTTATACCATTTTTTTAACGCATCGTAATAGCGAGAATCTGGCCAGCTGTAGCCAAAAATTCCGTGATTGCAGCGCTTTTTTAGCGCATCTGTAACACATGGAGCTGTCGGCCAGTCCATGTCGGCAACCCAAAGACTGAGCACGTCAATAGGTTTATTGCGGGCTTCTGCCAAATCGTATTTTATTGCCATTGTATTAGAGCGGTCTGTAATTTTATCAAAATCAAAAGTCATTTTTTTTCTCCAATAAATAAGTTTATTTTTAGTTTTTAAAAATGCGCCAGGGATTGGAAGGGCGGCAAAGCCGTTGCGGAACGAAGCGGAGCAATGCAGGCGAAAGCCAGAACCCTGCAAAGCCCGGCCGGCACTTTGTGCCGGGGCGCCCGGCTTTTAATCTTCCAAAGCCTGCTTTATATCATTTTTTAAGTCTTCAAAATTTTCGATTCCGACAGAAAGCCGGATCAAAGTGTCGGTTATGCCTTTTTGCTTGCGTTTTTCTTCCGGAATTTCCGAATGGGTTTGAGTGAGCGGATAAGTTGCAAGGCTTTCCACTCCGCCCAAGCTTTCCGCATACCGGAAAATTCGGATTTTGCGCAAAAATCGTTCGACCGTTTTACTGCTGTCCAAATAAATCGAAATCATGCTTCCAAAACCGCTCGCCTGCGATTTGTGGATTTCGTGTCCTGGAGTTTCCGGCAATCCAATGTACAGAACTTTTTTTACAAGTTTTTCAGTTTTTAAGTATTGAGCCAGTTTTGCGGCATTTTCGCTTTGTTTTTCCAATCTGACCGTCAGAGTTTTTATTCCGCGGATTGTAAGCCAGCTGTCAAAAGGTGCAAGCATTGAACCTGTAGTTTTTGTTATAAAAGCCATATCTTCGGCAATTTTTTCGTTATTTGTCGTTACAAAACCGGCGAGAACATCATTGTGTCCTGCAAGAAATTTTGTTCCCGACTGAATTACAACGTCAGCGCCAAGTGCAAGCGGTTTTTGATAATAAGCAGTCAAAAAAGTATTGTCGACAACAAGAAGCGCTCCGTGCGAATGAGCAAGTTCTGCGGTTTTTTGAATGTCTGTAACCGTCATGAGCGGGTTTCCGGGAGTCTCGATAAAGACGATTTTTGTGTCTGGACGAAATGCTCTTTCAATCTGTTCAAGGCTGGAAGTGTCTACAAAAGTTGTTTCTATTCCCTGTTTTTTTACAATTGTGTTAAAAAGCCTGAGAGAACCGCCATAAATGTCGTCCGAACTTATAATGTGGCTTTTTGTTTCGAGCATGCTAAAAAAAGCAGTTTCTGCCGCCATTCCGCAACTAAACGCAAAACCGAATTTTGCTCCGTCGAGAGCAGCAACCGTTTCTTCCAAAAATTTCCGCGTCGGATTAGAAAGCCTTGAATAATCATAACCTGTCGATTTTCCAAGTCCCGGATGAGCAAATGTCGCCGACTGGACAAGCGGAACAGAAATCGCTCCCGACAAATCCACAGATTTTGCCTCTGGATTACCCTGAACACAAAGCGTATCAAAACAATAATTTGAAAATTCCATAAAAACTCCGCAACAAAAGACAGCACGGCTAAAAAAACAATAAGCCTGTTGTCAAAAAAAGAATAAATAAAAAAAAGAGAATTTGCCCGGAAAAATTTAAAAAGCAGGAAATTTAATCTGTTAAAAATTAAAGGGCACGAGAAGAAAGGCGCATGACACCGTTGCGGAAATTCTGGCGTACAAGTTTTTCAAAATAAACTGCCATTTTTCATGCACCTCCAAAAAAAGATGTTTCCACTTTAATAAAAAAATAATTTTTTGTCGATAGGCCTGTAAATTTTTGTAAACTGCCAATCATGCATGTTTACGCAGCAAACTCAGCCAGGAATCTGTTGGAAATTTTCAGTATATTATCGGGTCAAGCCCGATAATGGCATTAAATCGCAAAACTTGCAGCAACTCTGCTAACAGTTGTCGCAGCTCAAAAAGTTTGCTACATTTTCTTATAAATGCTGGTTAGAAATAATTTTTTTGACGCTTGACATAAAAATTATTACCTAGTATATCTATCGGCAATCAAAATATCGACAAAGGAGATGTAAGATATGAAAAAAATCCTGGCAATCACATCGGCTTTACTCGCAGCAGTTGCAGTAAACGCACAGACAGTTCTCAAAGTTGGAGCAACTCCAGAGCCACACGCAGAAATCCTCAACCTTGTAAAAGATGATCTCAAGGCGCAGGGAATCGACCTTCAGGTAATCGAATTTACAGATTATGTAACACCAAACGATGCAGTAGAATCTGGCGACATTGACGCAAACTACTTTCAGCATATTCCATACCTTGAATCGTTTAACAAAGAAAGAGGCTATCACCTTGTAAACGCGGCAGGAATTCACGTTGAGCCATTTGCAATTTATTCTCACAAAATCAAGTCGCTCTCAGACCTCAAAAAGAAAGCTTCAGTAGCAATTCCAAACGATCCTACAAACGAAGCTCGCGCGCTTTTGCTCCTTCAGGAAGCAGGACTTATCACTTTGAAAGAAGGCGCAGGTATCGAAGCAACGCCACTTGACATTAAAAAGAATCCTCTCAAGCTTAAATTCAAAGAAATCGAAGCCGCTTCGCTCCCACGTGTGCTCGACGACGTTGACGCCGCTGTAATCAACGGAAACTACGCTCTTCCAGCAGGACTTTCTGCAAAAAAGGACGGACTTTTTGTTGAAGGCTCATCTTCACCTTATGTAAACGTAATCGCAGTAAAAGCCGGCAACGAAAACAAGCCTGCAATCAAAGCCCTCATCAAGGCAATCGAAAGCGAAAAAGTAAAAGAATATATCAACAAAAAATACCCAAACGGCGAAGTTGTTACAGTTTTCTAAAAAAGGCTTTTAAATTTGGACGAAATTCTGCGGTCTAACCTGCTTTGCGCAGTTCCGCTTTTCGCTCCATTGCAAAGAAAACCGTGATTTTTAATCACAGTTTTCTTTGCAACGCTTGCGCGCTGCTCCAATCAGGCGTAAATTTTCCTTAAAAAAATTATTTTCCGTTCTTAAAAAGATTCGTCACAAAAAAATCAGTCAAATCCCTTATAACTTCCGCTGCAATCATAAGGCCTGCAACAGACGGAACAAAAGCATTGCTGCCAGGTGTCTGTTTTTTTAAATGCATGCAATTTTTTTCTTCAATTTCATCAGAATTAAATTCATCTTCTTTCGGAGGAATTGCTTTTTCTGTCGAAAAAACGCATTTTAACCGTTTAATTCCGCGTTTTTTAAGTTCATTGCGCATAACTCTGGCAAGCGGACAAACGCTCGTCCTCGAAATATCAGCAACTTCCAGCAAAGAAGGATTAACCTTGTTTCCGGCTCCCATGCTGCTTATAACCGGCACTCCGGCTTCTTTTGCCTTTTCAATAATCGCAAGTTTTCCAGTTACAGTATCAATACAATCAACGACATAATCATAAACAGAAAAATCAAACTGGCCGGCAGTTTCCGGCATAAAAAAAACTTTGTGCTTTGTAACCTTGCAGTCTGGATTTATGTCATAAATCCGCTCTTCAGCAACATCGACCTTGTTTTTTCCAAGCGTCGAATGAAGCGCAAAAAGCTGACGATTTATATTTGACAGGCAAACAGTATCATCATCAACAATATCAATTGCGCCAATTCCAGAACGGACAAGAGCTTCAACAACGTAACTTCCAACTCCGCCAATTCCAAAAACAATCACTCTTGAAGCAAAAATTTTTTCCATTCTGTCTTTGCCAAAAGTAAGGCAAATTCTTTCAAACTGGTTTTTCATAAACAAAACTATTCTTCATCCCCAAATTTTTCATCAGATTCTTCATCTTCGTCAGACTCGTCATCATAAAACTGATCCAGAAAATCTTGCAATTCTTCAAATTCTTTTTCATCGCGTTCTTTTGAATCTTGAGTTCGTCCGTCAATTATAAAACTTTCGCAGTACATTTCTAAAGTTTCGATAATAAAAACAAAATCCTCTTCTTCAAGCCTGTAAATATCTAAAACTTCGTGAATTTTAGGCAAAAGCCTTTTTAATCGCTCAATTGAATCGTCATATTCCGCTGCAATCCGTGCATTTTCTCCGTCAGAACGCAAAATATCCGTCCGCTCATTCAAAATCTGCGAATATATTTTTTTCAACGTCTTTAATAAAAATTTGTCTTCTTCATTCATAATTATTCTAAACTTTATACTTCAAACTTTGAGTTTTATCAATCATAGAAAAATGCAAACCTTGCCAGGTTTGCAAGCTGTTTTTTTAAACTCAACCTTCGCCTTAAATCTTAAAATTAACGTTGCGCTTTACAACAACCAATTGAATTTAGGCAACGACTCTACTAAACTACCCTAAAGGAAAAAACAAATGGAAAATCAAACCAATAAATTTTTAAAAGGAATTTTTTTCATCCTTTTATTCTTTTTAACAATTCTGTGCGGAATGCTTTTTAAAGTAATGGCTGATGTTTTTAAGCCTGTCGTACTTGCAGTTCTGCTGTCCCTTGTTTTTTACCCTCTTATAAAGCGCCTCTGCCTTTTTATAAAACTTCCATGGTGGCTTTCGACAGTAATTGTCTACCTTGCGTTTTTTATCGCTTTTTTTCTTGTCGTAAACATTCTTACGGCAAGTTTTAAGGCAATTGTTCTTGCAATTCCACGCTACCAAGAACGTTTCAATGCAATTCAAGATTCAATCCGCCTCGCAATCGAAGCCCATCCAAATTCTAAATTTTTTACGCTTTTAAATTTTGATGAAGAAGCCTCTCTTTTTGCAAATTTAAACAATCAGTTCAATATTCTTGAATATTTAAAATCTCTTGCGATTGACTTTACTGGTTCTGTCGTAGTTTTTATGAAAACTCTTTTTTTGGTAGTCTTGCTGTCAATTTTTCTGCTTGCAGAATTCAAAAAGACCAAGCACAAGGTTCGGCTCGCATTTACAAACGAACACAACCTGCGCGTTATAAAAATCGTGCACAATATCATAAAAGACACAACTCATTACATCTCGATTAAATTCGTAATTTCGCTTTTTACTGGAATTTTCATTTTTATCGCATGCGCACTTACAAGAATGGACTTCCCTCTAGTCTGGGCATTTTTGGCATTTTGCTTAAATTTTATTCCAACTTTTGGCTCAATAGCTTCCTGCGCAATCACAATACTTTTTTCAATCATACAGTTTTATCCATCTCCGGTCGCTCCAATTATAATCGGAATTTGGGTTATTGCCGTAAATATGATTCTTGGAAACGTAATTGAACCAAAAATTGAAGGCGACAACCTCGGCATTTCGCCGTTTGTTATTCTTGTTTCGCTCTCTCTTGCCGGCTGGCTCTGGGGAATTTTGGGAATGATTCTTGCAGTTCCTTTAATGGTTATAATAAAAATTGTCTGCGAAAACATTTCCTATCTAAAACCCATTGCCGTTTTTTTGGGAAACAAAAGCAACTAAATCACATTTTTTGCCTTGTAATTCCAGAACCGGTCAATT
>NZ_DBJD01000009.1:0-6471 GCF_002297065.1 Treponema sp. UBA785
ATGAAATTGCAGCGGAGAAATTTCAAAATGTGTGGAGGCATTTTCTGGGGCTGTAAGGGTAAGAAGAGCATAGATGGCTAGATTGCGGCATACCGTAATAAGTAATTATGGCAGGATTTTTTTTATTAAAATTTAACTTGCATTAAATAGTTTCTTAATCCTGTCTGCTTATTATTTCCGGTATGAAACAGATTAGTATGAAGCAGATTAAGCTTGGCCCTTTGACCACAGTCGATGATTTTATCAATTCAAAAAGCATGTATCCTGTTTTTCAGCCAGTGATTTCATTGAAGGACGCTTCCGTAGCCGGCTATGAATGTTTTATCCGTTTTGACGCCGGAGATATAGCAGAAGAGAATTCATTTTTTTCTCCGGCAAATATTTTTGCCCAGAAAAAGATAGAGGACAATGTCTGGTTTTTAGACAAGCAGTGCCTCAAGATAGCTGTAAAGACTGCCCGCGCAATTGGATTGCGGAAGAAGCTTTTTGTGAACTTGAACGCCGCATCGTTTTATGACAAGAGTTTCCAGAAAGACTATGTTCTGCGCGCTCTGCAAAAATACGGAATTGAAAACACAGATGTTGTAATTGAAATTTCTGAGATTGATTTTGATGAAAATACCCGGAGCTTAATCTGCGATGAGGCTGAATATTTAAGAAGCGCAGGAGCGAAAATTGCTCTCGACAATATGGGCAGAAAAAACTTCGGGATGAAAAACATTTACGATCTGAATCCCGACTATATAAAGCTCGACCGTCTTATTGTTGAGAACGTGGAAAACGACAAAAGCAAGCAGGAAATGATCCGGAGCCTGCTTGATTTTGCAGGAAACATCGGAGCAAAAGTAATCGCGACAGGAGTTGAAAGCGGTGAGGAGCTGAAGAAACTCGTTAATCTTGGTGTGGGCTATGCCCAGGGATTTTTCATTGGAGAGCCTGACCGCATGTTTACAAAGGCAACAAACAGCTCATATACTGTGGTTTCTTCAATCCGCTACAACGAAGGGCTTCTTGAAAAGAAGATAAGTGAAAGTCAAAGCCAAAAAGATAAAAAAACAAGGCAGAAAAATAAAACTGAGCATGGACTGCAGCCTGCCGCGCAGATAAAGTCAAACCGAAAAATTGGAGAATTCTGTATTCCAGGAATCACATTTCCGCCAGAAACGCCGGTTGTCGAAGTCCTCCAGCTTTTTCAGACTAATCCCGACTGTCTGCTCGCTGTTGCCGTCGATGCTGAGAACAAGGTGCTTGGCACAATCACGCGCTCAAAATTTCTTGCGCTTTTCAGCTCGCGCTACGGGTTCAGCCTTTATTCTCAAAAAACAATCGGCAGCCTGATGAAAAAGGATTTTCTTTCCGTTGATGAGAACGAGACTGTAATCGAAGTGTCGCAGAAGGCGATGCTCCGTGATGAAGAGACTATCTATTCGCCGATCGTGATTGAATCGGACGGAAAATACAAGGGAATTGCGACCGTCAAAAGGCTTCTTGACGCTTTGGTGAATGTCGAAGTGGCGGAGAAGACTCAGGATTTGATGACGAAAAACAAAATTCTCTTGCAGCAGCAACAGATTCAGCTGCGCGATATGAAAATGGCGGAGCTTGTGCAGAAAAGCTTCTACTGCTCGAAATCGCCAGACACTAAAAACTGGGAGATTGCGTTTTTCTTCAAGCCGATGGCGTCTGTTTCGGGCGATGTCTACGACTTTTATGTGAGCAAAGGCCGTGAGTTTCTCGGCTGCTCTCTGTTTGATGTTTCTGGACACGGAGTTGCCTCTGGGCTTGTCGGAATCCTCTCAAAATATCTCGCGGTCCAGACATTCAAGCATAATTCCGGCGAAAAGCTGGACGCAATGCTTAAAACCTTCAACAAGTCTCTTATTGAAGCTAAGGGCATGGTTGAAAATTATCTGACTGGTGTTTTTATCAGGGCGGAATCCAAGGCAGATTGCGCAAAAATAGAATATGTTAACGCCGGCCATCCAGACGTAATGATAAAAAGAGCGGGGCAGAAGACAGCAATTCTAGGCGAGGGCAAGAAGTTTAGAGGCTCATTTCTCGGAATAGACGGGCTTCCTGACGACTTCAAGACAGTCGAGGAAAAAATCGGACACGGAACATACTTTCTTTTGTATACCGACTGTTTGGTTGAAAGCCGCAATCTGATGGGATTTGAGCTTGAAGGCCCGGTTTTATGCAAAGTGTTCGACAAGGCCTGCGGAAAAAACGGCGAAAAATCTGCGGAAGAAGCCTTGCGCGCTCTTATGGACTCGTTCAGATCGTTCACAGAGGGAATTCAGCTCAAAGATGATTTGACAGTGATTGTGCTGAAATATAAATAGCAGAAAAAGCAGAGTGTAATTGAAAATGCAAAGTATATGAACTTAAATAGCCTCAATTTCGAGTTTTAATAAAAACAACTGCTAAACAGTTATTCCTATGCTAACAAGGCTGTCATTGCCGTGCTTGACACGGCAATCTACTGAAAATTTCCAATGGATTATCGGGTCAAGCCCGATACTGACATTAAATTATAAAACTCGAAATTAAGGGTAAATAAAAAATTGTAAAAAGACCTCTAAAATATTGAAGTTAGCAGTTGATAACTATATACTGTTTTTCTTGAGGAGTTTATTTCAAAAATTCTATAAAAGAGGTGTTTTTATGACAAAACTTGGTGCATTTGCGATTGGCGTTGCAGTTGGAGGTGTTGCGGTTGCAATTGTCAAAACAGCAGGATTTAAAAAGGTTTGTTCAAAAGTTGTCAGCGCAGGAATGCAGCTAAAAGATGAAGCCGCATCTTTTGTTGAAACAATCAAGGAAGATGCGGAGGACATCAAGGCTGAGGCGGCTTACAACAAAAACGCTGCCGCTCAGGCCAACGCGTAGTTTAACATTTAAAAAGTAAAGGGATAGCAATGAATTTTCAGATTTCGCATAGTATTCCTGGGCGTGTAAGGCTTCGGTATGATTGGCATTTTCTGTCTCAAAGGCAGGCAATGCTTGTGCAGATGCTCGTCGGCATGCAAGACGGAATTTTATCAGTCGCTGTAAATACGGTTTCAGGAAGCATTCTTATTGAATACAAGGATATTTCTCTTGAAACGGCAATTTCTTATGTAAAGGCGCTGAACGAAAAATACCTGAACGATGAGACTCTTCTTTCAAGCGTTTCTGTGCCGTCTGCGCAGGAAAGTCTTCTTGGAGCGTTGCTTTCCCTTACTACAGAATATTTTATTAAAAAAATGCTTCCTCTTCCGCTAAGAAAAATTATTTCTCTGATTTCAATTGTTCCTCGTGTTCAAAAAGGCCTTGAGCGCTTTGCTGGCGGAAAGCCGTTCTGCGCGGAAACTCTTGATGCGACGGCAATCACTCTTTCATACCTTGCTGGCGATATAAACACAGCAGGCACAATAAATTATCTCCTTGATATTGGAGATACGCTTGAGGACTACACAAAAAGAAAATCTCAGGACAATCTTGCGCAGTCGCTTCTTGTAGCTGACGAAACCGTCTCAGTGATTCAAGATGGAGAAGAAAAACAGATTTCTACACAGCTATTAAAGGCTGGCGACGTTGTGATTGTGCGCGCCGGCTCTTCAATTCCAGTTGACGGAATAGTTACGGATGGAATCGGTATGGTGAATCAGTCTTCAATGACAGGCGAGGCGTTGCCTGTCCAGCGTGAAAAAGGCTCTACAGTTTTTGCGTCTACAATTCTTGAAGAAGGCGAAATCAAAATAAAAGTAAAGGCTTGCGGCGGAAAAACAAGGGCCAGCAAAATCGCAAGTATGATTGATCATTCAAATTCTTTGAAAGCCGAAAGCCAAAAAAAGGCAGAGCGTGTTGCAGACAGTCTTGTAAAATACAACTTTTTGATTGCAGGTCTTACATATTTTATTACGCGGAATTTTACAAAGGCGGCTTCAACTCTGCTCGTAGACTATTCCTGCGCGATGAAGCTTTCTGCTCCGATTTCAGTTCTTTCTGCAATGCGCGACTGTGCGCGGAACGGAATTTTTGCAAAAGGCGGAAAATTCCTTGAAGATTTTGCAAAGGCGGACACGATTGTTTTTGACAAAACCGGCACTCTGACGGAGTCAAATCCAGTGGTACGAAAAATAATTCCGTTTGGAAACAGGACGGAAAATGAAGTCCTGAAACTTGCCGCCTGCCTTGAAGAGCATTTTCCGCATTCTTTGGCGCGGGCTGTGGTAAACGAGGCTTCTGCGAGAGGACTTGCGCATAAAGAGGAGCATGCGAAAGTTGAATATATTCTTGCGCACGGCATAGTTTCAAGTCTTGGCGAAAAAAGACTTTGCATCGGAAGCGCGCACTTTATTTTTGATGATGAGAAAATTCCGCTTAACGATGAAGCGAAAAAAATCATGGAATCGCTGTCGGACTGTTCACAGCTTTACTTTGCTGTAGAAGGCGAGCTTGCCGCAATCATCGCAATAGAAGATCCTATAAGAAAGGAGTCTTTTGAAGTGATCCAAAAGCTCAAAGAGTCAGGATTCAAAAATGTAATGATGATTACGGGCGACAACAGAAATACGGCGAAAGAAGTTGCAAGAAAAACAGGCGTAACAGGCTTCATTGCAGAGGCTCTGCCAGATACAAAGCTTTCATGGATTGAAAAACTGAAAAGTGAAGGGCACAAAGTAGTTATGGTAGGCGACGGCATAAACGATACCCCTGCGCTTTCTGCGGCAACGGTCGGAATCGCAATGGGAAAATCAAGCTCGATTGCAAGCGAAACTGCCGATATTCTTTTGCCAGACGACGGTTTGGCTTCGCTTCCTGTGCTGCGAAAAATCAGCCAGAATCTGATTTCAAGAATCAACAAAAATAACAGCGCAATAATCGGAATAAATTCTATGCTCATTGCAGGCGGACTTGCGGGAGCAATTTCTCCACAGACTGCGGCTTTGCTTCACAACAGCACGACAGTTGCAATAAGTGTAAATGCCATGGGCAATTTGGACAGATAAAATGATAGTGTCAAGTTTCTTTCCAGGAAGAATCCGTTTGCGAAATGAAGTTTTTAAGGATGCGGAAATTTATGCTGCTTTATACGCAGCTGTCGGAAACCATCCTGCTGTAAAAAAAATCGAGCGCAATGAAAGAACTGGAAGCGTTCTTCTTGAGTACATTCCGGAAAAACTTCCAATAAACAAACTTCTTGCGTTGCAAAGCGATTTGCTTGCTCTCGGAAAACTTGCGGAATTTTACAGTGCAAAAAACAAACCTGAAATCCTAAAGAGAATAAAGGAAATTGAATCAAAGCTTTAGTTGCATTATGTCCGCAGCTTGCTGCGCGCGGTTCTCGCTTCGCTCGGACTGTCTGCGGCATTGCTCCCGGCGCTACCGCAATTTGTTTTTTCTATGCGGAAAACCAGTCCTCAACTCTTAGGAAAGAACGTTCAGTTGCTTCTGAAAAATCGGAGCCATTGCGGGTCACAAGAACCATTCCGTTTGCAATCGCTGTTGCCGCAATCTGGGTGTCTCCGTATGGCAGCATTTTTCCGCATTTTTCGCAAGTTCCAAGCAGCTGTCCGCAGATATTCGCAGAAAATTCGTCATAGGGGATTATCTCAAAATTATTTTTCAAATCTTCTGTGAATGCGGAAATTGAATCCTTTCGTTTTCCTTCCGGCATTTTGGAAACACCATAAGTTAATTCCTGCCAGGTTACGGCAGAAATCGCGCACATATTTTTTCGCGCTTCATATAATGCAATTACATTCTGATTCGGTCTTTTTTTTGAGAATTCTGAGACGATATTTGTATCCAATAAATAAATTTTATTCATTAAAAACTCCTGTAAGAAATTATGAGCAGCTATTCTTCAAAAATTACCCTGTTTGGATCCGGATAAACTTTTGGCGGAAGAGGAATCCCTTCATCACTCAACACATCTGCATATTTCTCGCGCCATTTTGAAAGCCAACTTGGTCCATCAGCCGAAGACTTTTTCTCGTATTCCTCATAGCTGATAATCACCGCAACAGGTTTGTCATATCTGGTCAGTTCCACAGGCTCTCCGCCTTCCGCGATTTTTACAAAATTAGAAAGATTGTTCCGCGCCTCGTAAATTGAAGTTCTGCACATAACGACACCTCCAAAATATCTTTTATAAAATAATACAACGCAAAAATATTCTGGTCAAGATTAACAAATGTTGGCTAGAGCTTATGGAAAGAATAAGAGCCTGATTTTTAGTCATGGAATTTGCGTATTATATATAGAAGAAAGTGTGATTTTTTATTTGGCGGAACAAAATTCCAGTTAAAATGACAAGATTTTAAAATTTTTCTATTTAGCCCGAATGTCGAGTTTCGATAAGAACAGTAATTTAAGTGTCATTCCCGTGCTGCGACACGGGAATCTGTTGGAAATTTTCAATAGATTATCGGGTCAAGCCCGATAATGACATAAAATCATAAAACTCGAAGTTTGGGCTATTTA
>NZ_DBJD01000039.1:0-31521 GCF_002297065.1 Treponema sp. UBA785
GAGAATTGCGGAGCAATTGTCGGCTGGTTCCGGTTTTCGGAACCAGCGCTTGCACTAGCGATGTGCAGGGCGCGCAGCGTGGGGCTGCCTTAAAAATAAAAGGCTAATTTAAAACCAAATTTGTATATTTGTGAGCTTCTTGCAGCCCCATGGAGCGGAAGCGGAACCCGGAACGTAGCGACCGGCTCTGACGGTAGTGCCCAAATAAAAAATTATGGTAAAAAATATGATTGATGTTCAAAACTCTCCTGACACCAGGGAAGTGCCGCTGCAGAAAGTTGGCGTAAAAAATGTAAAATATCCTGTCCAGGTGTTGGATAAAAACAACAAAGTTCAGAATACAACTGCCTGTGTGAATCTTTTTGTTAATTTGCCGCATGATTTTAAGGGCACCCACATGAGCCGCTTTATAGAAGTTTTCCATAAATATCATTCTGACATTTCGATGAAGAGTTTTTTGGAAATGCTCGAAGAAATTCGTGAAAAGCTTGATGCGCAGCGTGCTTTTGGAAGAATAAGTTTTCCGTATTTTATTGAAAAAAATGCCCCTGTAACCAGTGCAAGCGGTTTTATGCAGTACAATTGCACTTACGAAGGCGAAAGCGAGATGCAGGAAAATGGTGTGGATTCTAAGTTTTTTGTTGGAATTGAAGTCCCTGTGGCAACTTTGTGTCCTTGCAGCAAGGCTATAAGCGAATTTGGCGCTCATAATCAGCGAGGCTGCGTAAAAGTAAAAGTTTTGTATTCGGATTTTTTTTGGATTGAAGACATTATCGAAATGATTGAAAATTGCGCTTCGACACCGCTTTATTCTGTTTTGAAGCGTCAGGATGAAAAATTTGTGACCGAACATGCTTACGAAAATCCGCGTTTTGTAGAAGATATGGTTCGGGAAGTTTATCTTGGACTTAAAAAAATGGGATTTGCCTGGTTTAAGGTTGAATGCACGAATTACGAAAGCATTCATTTTCATGACGCTTATGCTTGCGCAGAATTTGGAAGCTGCTGATTAAAAACGAAAAGTCAAAAATTGCATTTTGCGAGGAAATACGTGGTTTTGAGTGTTTTTTTTTGTGCGCTCTGCCACGTATTTTTTTTAGTATTCTCAAGTTGATGAAAATTTACTAAAATAATTAGAATTATGACTTATTTTTTTGAAACCTATGGGTGTGAAATGAATATTGCGGAATCTGCCGCAATTGAACAGCTTTTTATTAGCCGCGGCTGGTCGAAGGCGGAGGAGCCGGAACTTGCGGATATGGTTGTTATAAATACTTGTTCTGTGCGCGGTTCTGCCGAAAATCGTATTTTTGGCCGGCTCGGCTATTATTCCGGTGTAAAAAAAATTCGTCACAAAGAGCCTGGCGCTAAAACCCGCCTTGAAGAAATGCAGAAAGCCGTTGATTTTGTTGAAAAAAATGGTGTTGTTCCGTTTTATGTTGTCTTGATGGGCTGCATGGCTGAACGTCTTTTGGACAGCGTTAAAAAAGATTTTCCGGTTATTGATTTTGTTGTAGGAACTTTTGGAAAAAGCAAATTTGGCGACATAATTTCTGCCGCGGAAGAACATAAAAAAGGTTTTAAAATCGAAGAAGATTCCGAATACACTTTCCCAAAAATCAGTTACGAAGAGCAGGCTTTTAGCACTTTTGTTCCGATTATGCACGGATGCAACAATTTTTGTACTTACTGCATTGTTCCGTATGTGCGCGGACGCGAAGTAAGCCGGCCTGTTGAACAGATTCTCGCGGAAATCGATTTTCTTTCTAAACGCAATGTAAAAGAAATTACGCTTTTGGGACAGAATGTAAACGCTTATCGTTGTAAAGACAAGTCTGTAGAAGGAGGAGAGTTGAATTTTCCTAAGCTTCTCAAAAAAATCAGCGCGCATCTTGACGAAACATCTTCTTCAATTCGCTGGATTCGCTTTGAATCGTCAAATCCAAATGATTTTAGCGACGAATTGATTGAAATGATTGCGAACGACAGCCATGTCTGCCACGGTTTTCATATTGCCGCTCAGCACGGAAACAACGAGATTTTGCGGAGAATGAACCGAAAAAATACCCGTGAAGAATTTTTAACTCTTGTAAAAAAACTTCGCAGTGCCATGCCGGACGTTGAGCTTATTACGGATTTAATGGTTGGATTTCCTGGCGAAACGGAAGAACAGTTTGAAGATATTCTTTCGTTTATGAACGAGATAAAATTTGAAAGCGCGTTTATGTACTATTATAATCCAAGAGAAGGAACTCCAGCTGCAAGTTTTGAAAATCAGATTGACGTTGCCATAAAAAAAGAACGCTTAAAAAAAGTGATAGATCTTCAGTTAAAGCATACGGCGGAAGTCATGAACAGCCGTGTTGGAAAAACCGTAAATGTTCTTGCCGATATTGTGAGCCGCGACGACGAAAATGAACTTTTGGGCAAAACTGAGCAAAACGAGAGAGTCGCCTTCAAAGCCGACAAAAAACTGATAGGCTCGTTTGTGACAGTAAAATTGACAGCCTTGAACGGGAATACGTTTAAGGGAGTTATGATAAATTAGGGAATTAAAAGTTTGTGTTGCAAACTTTTTTACATGGAGGAAAAATATGCCTTTAAAATTGATTGGAACAATAATTCTTCTTGTAATTGTAACTATTTTTTGTGGTTTTAATCTTGAAGATGTGAATAAATGCGACGTAAACCTTGTTTTTTATAATTTTCACAATGTGCCTGTTTTTTTAACGGTTCTTGCATCGTTTTTGGCAGGAATTGTCGTAATGTTGCCTTTTGCCCTGTTCAAAAAGAAAATGTCGAAAAAACAAATTTCTCAGGCAGCAGAAAAAATAAACGAAAAAGAAACAAAAAAAGCGGAAAAACAAAAATCGCTTGCTGAAAAAGCCGAAAAAAAAGCGCAGCATGAAGAAGAAAAGACTATTTTTGATTTTAAGATCCGCCGTCCAGTCGAAAAAAAATCTGCAAAGCCAAAAGAAGCTTCAAAAGACGGCAGCAACGTGAATTCTGTTCCAAAGCCTGCTGTGGATATTGATAACGCCAAGACAGAAAAATAATTTTCCGGCGACTTGAAAAACTGTTTGTGAGGAAAGTTATGAAGCGTTTTTTTACAGTATTTTTTATTTTTAATCTCGTTTTTTTTGTTTTTGCCCAGAATTCAAATACTGCAAGAAAAATTGCTGAAGAGGCGGCCCGCAAAGATACTCTTGAGCAGTCGGTTATCTATCTTAAAAAAAATGTTCCGGCATTGCAAAATCTTGCAGAAAAACGTTCGGGCTATGCTTTTTTGGCCGGTGTTTTGGAGCAGAGCGGAAATTTTCAGGAAGCAATGAATTTTTATGTTCAGGCGGCGGCAATTGCGGCAGGCGATGCTGTAGGAATGCAGAAAAAATCGAGTGAGCAGCTAGTTCTTGATGCGGTGCGTTGCGCCTTGAGCGCAGGAGATTGGATAACTGCTCAAAATTATCTTAATTCTGCCGTCCGGAATTCTTCTGATTCTGAAATAATCGCTTTTATAAAACTTTATGAACAGTGGAGCATTTTGTGCCAGTCAAAAACTTCTGCTGAGCTTACAGAACCTGTTGCAATTCTAAAAACTTATTCGTCCCTGCCTTCTATGAAATCCGTTCAACCCCAGGTTTTGCTGACTTTGTGGCACATAACCGGAGAAGAAACATATTCTGCTCAATTAAAAAAAACTTTTCCTAAGAGCCTTGAATCGGCAATTGTAAAAGGTGAAATTCAGATTTTGCCGGCTCCGTTTTGGTATTTTGTTCCAAGAAAAACAGATTCTGTTCCAGAAATTGCAAGTGTTCAAGATTCTGAATCTGAAATTCAGTCAAAAAATGAAAATTCAGAAAAAAACGAAGATAATTCAAAAAATGAAAAAATTATTCGTCAGCAGCTTGGACTTTTTAAGGACAAGGCAAATGCGGAAAGTTTGGTTTCAAAATTGAAAGAAAAAGGCTTTTTGCCTCATGTTACCGAAGAAATACGTCCGAGCGGAACAAAATATTATCTTGTCGTAGTTGATGAAAATAAGGCAGGCTCTGTCGGAAACGAATTGCGCAATGCCGGTTTTGAATGTTATCCGATTTTTGAATAAAGTTTCGGCGAAAGATGAATGGTTTGAAAAAAAATATTTTAAAAAAAAGTCGCTGCGTAATTTTCGGGGCCGCAAAAATTCAAAATTATGGGCAGATAAAAAAAATTTTGCTTCCTGATGATTTTTTTGTTTTTTGTGACGGCGGACTTGTTCATTCAAAAGAACTGAAAATTGAACCTGATTTAATTGTTGGAGATTTTGATTCTTTTGAAAAACCTGAGACAAATTCGGAAACAATTGTTCTTCCTTGTGAAAAAGATGACACGGATTCATTTTTTGCCGTAAAAGAAGCGTTTGGACGGGGCTTTAGAAATTTTATGCTCGTTGGAATGACTGGCGGCCGTTTTGACCATTCTATGGTCAACGTTTCTGCGCTTATCTGGCTTTTTAAACGGAAGTGCAGCGCTTTTGTTCTTGATGATTTTTCAAAAATGCAGATTGTTGGAAAAAATCCTGTTTTTGTGAATAAAAATTGCAAATATTTTTCGATAATTCCTGTTTGCGGAAAAGTAAAAGGACTAAATATTTTGGGCGCAAAATATCCGTTAAAAAATGGAAAAGTAAGTCCAGAATACATTTACACGACGAGCAATGAAGTTTTGCTAGATCAAACCGCAAAAGTAAGCGTAAAAAAAGGAATTGTCCTGCTCATTGAAATATTTTCAGAATAATTTGCTGAGTATATTTTATAATTTTAGAATTATTTTTTATATTTTTTATTAAGTTTGAATCATTTTTTGAAAAGTGATAGACTGAACAGGATTATAATATCATATTTTTACATGGAGACATGGGGATAAAAAATGGAAAAAAAAGTAAATTTCAAAAAATTTTTGCCAAACTATTTTTCGTTTTTTGTAAATGGTTCAGTCGTTTTGATTGTCGGCGCAATCTTGCCTTATGTAATCGATGAAGCAAAAATCAGTTTTGCAGTTGCAGGTTCGCTGCTTTCGTTCTTTGCAATCGGAAATTTTCTTGCAAGCTTTGTAAATCCTTTTTTGACTAAACTTGCAGGAAGAAAAATTTCGATATTCATAACATCTCTTTTTATGCCGTTGTCGCTTTTTGGACTTTCTTTTTTGCCGCATGTTTCTGTAATGCTTTTGCTTTTTATTCTTCTTGGGATAAGCCGCGGCTGTTACAGCGTTATAAATAATGCTTACATCAATGAAAATTCTGACGGAACTCCGGTTGCGCTCAATATTTTGCATATGGTTTTTGCAATCGGTGCATTTTTGGCTCCAATGGTAATGTCGCTGTTCTTTAAGTTTGATTTTACCTGGCGTGCAATTGTTTACACCCTTGCCATTGCTTCATTCTGTTCTGCGGTTTATATGCTGACCTTGGATTTGACTCCAAAAAACGTTTCTGCTGAAAAAACAGAAAGAGAAAGCCTTGCAAAAAAATCTCCATTCTGGAAGCAGCCTCTTTTTTATCTTTCGGGATTTCTTCTATTTTTCTATCTGGGACTTGAAAACTGCGTAAACGGTTGGTTTGTAACATATTTTAAAAATACAGGAATTATGTCGCCGGCATTTGCAAATTCTTTGGTTTCTTTTACCTGGCTTGCGGTTTTGTTTGGACGGCTTTTGACGGCCTATGTTTCGAGAAAAATAAAAAAACAGAATATAATTCTTTTTGACTGCATTATAACTGCCATTTTCTTTATTCTTTTGATATCGACAAAAAATTTGGGAATTATTACTTTTGCGATTATCGGACTTGGCCTGTTTTTTGCTGGAATTTATCCGACTACAGTTTCCAATGCTTCTGATGCAATTGTAGGTTCTGACCTTGGAACTTCTATGCTTTTGGCAATCGCTGCTCTTGGAGGAATTGTAACTCCTCAGATAGTTGGAATCGTAGCCGACAAAATCGGGCTTGTAGGAGCAATTTGCATTCTTTTGGTAAATGCTTCGGCAATGATTGTTATTTCTGTCGTAAATTTTTTGTTAAAAAGAAAATCTGAACGGCTTGAAAAATAACTTTGTAAGTTGAGCTTAAAAAGCAGATAAAAAAAGCGGTTTATTGTATAAACCGCTTTTTTTTTGTAAAATCAAAGTGAATTTTTTCAGATTCCTGCTTTCGTGGCAGGGGCTGTAAGGGACGCAAAGCGTGTGTTTTTGCGCAGCAAAAATACTGGAGGCGCCGGGACGCCGCAACCCTGAAAGACCCGGTTTTTGCAGAGCAAAAAGCCACCCGAATAAACGGTGGAAGATATATATTTTTTTCTAGGAATGAAAAATGTCAGAAAGAAACATTTCAGAACTCTGCCATTGGGCTGACCAGCAGGCAGAAAGAATTATCAAGCAGAAAGGCGAACTTGACCTTTATACTTGCGCTTCGGGAATTACTCCGAGCGGAACTGTTCATATTGGAAACTTCCGCGAAATTATTACTGTTGACTTGATTGTCCGCGCTCTACGCGATCGTGGCAAGAATGTGCGTTTTATTTATTCTTGGGACGACTATGATGTGTTTAGAAAAGTTCCTGGAAATATGCCTAAACCGGAAGTTCTGGAAAAATATTTGCGCTATCCAATAACTATGGTTCCGGACACTTTCGGACGCGACGAGAACTATGCGCGCCACCACGAAAAGGATATTGAGACTCAGCTTCCTCGTGTTGGAATTTATCCTGAATTTTTATATCAGGCGAGCCGCTACCGCGCTAACCGCTATGCTGAAGGTATGAAAACTGCAATGCAGAATCGCGGTGTAATTAAAGAATGTCTTAATACTTATCGTGACGACGAGCATAAAATGAAGCCGGAAGATGTTTACTGGCCTGTTGCCGCTTTTTGCTGTAATTGTAACAAAGACACGACCGAAATTTTGGATTATGACGGCGAATACGGAATTACTTACAAATGTACAAGTTGCGGTCATGTAGAAAAAGGCGATCTCCGCACTTCAAAAGAGTTTAAGCTTGGCTGGCGCGTTGACTGGCCGATGAGATGGAATGAAGAAAAAGTTGTGTTTGAGCCGGGCGGAAAAGACCACATTTCTCCGGGCGGTTCTTATGATACTGCAAAACTTGTTTCTAAGCGCCTTTACAACTGGGACGCTCCCGTCACAATGAAATACGATTTTGTAAAGCTTAAGGGTGTTCCTGGAAAAATGTCTTCTTCAAAAGGAAAGGTAATTTCTTTGGTAGACGCTCTCGAAGTCTACCAGCCGGAAGTTTTGCGCTACATTTTTGCGCAGAACAAGGTAGACCACGAATTTTCAATCAGTTTCGACCTTGACGTTGTTACTGTTTACGAGGCTTATGACCGTACAGAAAGAATCGCCTGGGAAAAAGAGCTTCCAAAGGAAAAAGACGAGAAAAAACGCGAGTCAATAATCAACCACGAAAAGCGCATTTATGAACTGAGCCAGGTTGAACCGGGATTCCCGAAAGTTGAGCCTTATCAGATTGGTTTTCGCCTTTTGACAACCCTTTTGCAGACTTATTCAGGCGACATCGATGCTGTAATCAAGAGCCTTGGAAATGTAAAACCTGAACAGGAAGAAGTTTTGCGTCGCCGCTGTGTTTGCGCATGGTACTGGATTAACGAAAGCGCGCCTGACTGCGCTCCGGACTTCTGCTTTAAAATCCGCGATGACGGAACAACAGCAAAACTTCCGCATGCATTGGCAGATGCTGTTAAAAAAGTTCACGATGAAGTTCTTCCAAAAATTTCTTCGTTCCAGACAGACAGAGATTGTCAAGAAGCAATTTACGCAGTTGCAACTTCTCTTGGAATTGACGCAAAAAAGCTCTTTACCGCTCTTTACGAAGTTATTATTGGAAAAGACCAGGGACCGCGCCTTGGAAGTTTTATGCGCATAATCGAAGCTGGCAAGCTCGATCGTCTTTTAGCAAGCGTTGAAGGCGTTGACGAATCAAAATTGCAGAAAAAGACAACCGAAAAAAAACTTACTCCAGAGCAGATTGATAAACTTCCTCCTGCAGAAAGATTCAGCAGACGTGTAATCTTAAAAGTAAGCAAGATTGAAAAAGTTGAGCAGCATCCGGGTGGTGCTTTCCTTTATATTTTAACTCTTAACACAGGCGATGCAGAACCTCGGCAGATTGTAAGTTCTATTGTTCCGTTCTATAAGGCGGAAGAGCTTTTAGGAAAGAACATTGTTTTGGTTTACAACTTAAAGCCTGCAAATTTCCGAGGAGTTCGTAGCAATGGGATGCTTCTTGCTGCCTCTGATCCGGCCGTTACTGACAAAGAAACTTGCGAAGTAATTTTTGCACCGCAGTTTGAGGTTGGAACAATTCTTGAGCCAGAAGGATTTAGCGCGCCAGAAGAAGAACTTTGCTTTGTAAAAGCCGACAAGTTTGCAGAAATGGGGCTGCATACAAAGTCAGGTTTTGTAGAAATTGATGGAAAGAAAATTGGAGCAAACGGAAAATTTTTGACCGTAGAACTCTACAAAGACGGAAAAGTAAAATAAAATTTTTGGGGCATTAAAAATATGGCGGTTAAATTTGTTGTCATAAGGCACAAGGGAATTAACCGCCGTTTTTTGTGTAATGACTTTTTATTTTAACGATAAACTTCGAATTTTATAGTTTAATGTCATTATTGGATTTTGCTACTTGTCATTATCGGGCTTGAGCCGATAATCTATTGAAATTTTTCAACAAATTTCTGACCGAGTTTACTGCGTAAACATCGCAGTATTGTAGCACGGGAAATGGCATATATGACTTTTCTTTTTTTTATTCGACATTCCAGTTAATTATTATTCTTCCAGATTTGCTGACAGCCTGTTTAAGAGAGAAACCAGTTGATTTTTTTCTTGTTCGGAAAATTTTTTCCAGCAGTTTTGCATAAGTTTGTTCGATAAATCGTTTGTTTTTTCGTTATATTGGCTTCCTTTTGGAGTCAGTTGGATTTGTTTTTTGCGGCTGTCGTCCGGGTCTTTTTTTTGTTCAACTAAGCCAGCTTGTTCAAGTTTTTTTACAAGGGCTGTTGTTGTGGATTTATCGCGGTTTATTTTCTGAGAAAGTTCACTGAGCGAAAGGCTTTTTGTGCGGCTAAGACAAAAAAGAATGTTTCCGTGGCTTGTCGCGAGTTTTGTAAGGCCAAGAGCCGAAAGTTTTTTTTGCAAAAAATTTTGGCTTTGAGAGTGAATGTGCGAAATTAGGCTTAAAATTGAATTCTGATCGTAAAACATTGAAGTAATTATAACCTTTTACGAAAAAAACAAGTAGCAAATTTAGAAAACAACAGATTGTTATTGTTTTTTTTGTTTGTTGTAAATGCGCTAGAATTTTATTAAAATGTGAAAATATTATTTTGCGAGGTTTTGAAATGTTTTCAGATATTGAAATTGCTCAAAAAAACGAAATGGCTCCGATTGCAGATATTGCGAAAAAAATTGGGATTGAAGAAGATTGTCTTGATTTTTACGGAAAATACAAAGCAAAAATTACTATGGCTGAACTTCGCAAATTTCAAAAAAAAGTTCTTGATCCTAAGAATCGCGGAAAGTTGATTTTGACAACGGCTGTAACTCCGACTCCTGCTGGCGAGGGAAAATCTACAGTTTCGATTGGTTTGGGCGACGGTTTGAATAAAATTGGCAAAAAAACTGTTATTGCTTTGAGAGAACCTTCTTTGGGACCGTGTTTTGGCATTAAAGGCGGTGCGTGTGGCGGCGGTTATGCACAGATTGTTCCGATGGAAGAAATCAATCTGCATTTTACGGGTGACATTCATGCGATTTCGATTGCGAACAACCTGATTGCGGCTTTAATCGATAATCATATTCAGCAGGGAAATGCTCTTCACCTTGATCCGCGCACAATTATTTGGAAGCGTTGTGTTGACCTTAATGACCGGGAGCTGCGAAATATTACAATTGGTTTGGGCGGAAGAACAGACGGTGTTCCGCGAGAAGATCATTTTATAATTTCGGTTGCATCGGAACTTATGGCTATTGTGTGTCTTTCGGTTTCGATTTCCGATTTAAAAAAGAGAATTGATAATATTACAATCTGCCAAACTTATGACAAAAGGGCAGTAAGATTTGGTGAATTAAAGTGTACTGGAGCGATTGCTGCTCTCTTAAAAGATGCAATTCGTCCTAATCTTGTGCAAACATTGGAAAAAAATCCGGTATTTGTTCATGGAGGACCGTTTGCAAATATTGCGCAAGGAACAAATTCTATCAATGCAACATACAGTGCTCTTGCTTGTGGCGACTATGTTGTTACAGAAGCTGGATTTGCCGCTGACCTTGGCGCAGAAAAATTTATGGACATTAAATGCCGTACTGCTGGATTAAGTCCTGACGTAGTTGTAATTGTTGCTACTGTCCGCGCCCTTAAGATGCACGGCGGAGTCGCAAAGGCCGATCTTTCTATGCCGGACACAGACTCTTTGAGAAAAGGGTTTGAAAATCTTGCCGTCCACATTGAAAATATTTCTAAATTCGGAGTTCCTTCCGTTGTTGCAATAAATAAATTTGTTACTGATACTGAAGAAGAAATTGAGCTTTTGAAAAAACTTTGTGCGGAAAAAGGCTCAAAGGCTGTTTTGTGCGAAGGCTGGGGCAAAGGTGGAGAAGGCATGACCGAGCTTGCTCATACAGTTGTCGAGATTGCCGAATCTGGAGAAGCTAATTTTCATTACCTTTACGAATCTCATCTTTCGCTTGCAGACAAGGTTCGAACTATTGCTAAAGAAATTTACCGTGCAAAGTCTGTTGAATTTCCGCCTAGCGTTCTTAAAAAATTGCGTGAATACGAAGAGCGTGGTTTTAAGGAACTGCCTGTTTGTATTGCAAAAACGCAAAATTCTATCAGTCATGATCCAAAATTGATTGGCGCTCCAAAAGATTATGTTTTCCCTGTGCGCGATTGTCAGCTATACAGCGGCGCTGGCTTTGTTGTTGTGCTCGCTGGCGATATTATGACAATGCCAGGCCTTCCTAAGTTGCCTGCTGCCTTGAATATCGATGTAGACGATGACGGAAAAATCTCTGGATTATTCTAGAATTAAAACTGTACTGATAAAAACAAAATCTGCTGGAGAAAAAATGTTCGGATTTTTTTTGAAAAAAAATTTTTGTGATGTTTGGGATAATCTTTTTTATCTTATTTTGACAAATGTTTTGCCTGTTGCAATTGGCGTCGGCTCTTATTTTGCAATTTCTGCTTCTGTTGCAATAAATCCTTATCTTCCTAACGTAATTTTTGTTATATGTGCTGGAGTTTTGATGAGCGTTTTGTTCGCATGGGGAGCAAATGCGCGTAAAATTGCGGATTTTAATTCGCCGAGATGGAGCTTATTTCTTGCTTCCTTAAAAAAATGTTTTTTGACTGGCTTTATCTTTGGCGCGTTGCTTGCGGTTTTGGTTTTGGTTGTAAGAATTGCCTTTATTTTTTACCTTGGAATGTATTTTAAAAACGGAAGTTTGATGAGCATTTTGCTTGCTGCGGTTCTTGCCTGGTTTTTTATTATTGTTGTTATGGCTTTGCAGTGGTTTGTTCCATTGTATTTTTTGCAGGAAGACAATACTTTTGGAAAGAATTTAAAAAAATCGTTTATTGTATATTTTGACAATGCGGGTTTTTCATTTTTAATGCTTTTGCATAATCTTGTGCTTTGTGTTCTGACGATTCTTACATTTGGCCTGATTCCTGGGTTGAATGGAATTACGCTCAGTTGTATGAATGCCTGCCGTCTGCGTCTTTACAAATACGATTGGTTTGAGGAACATCCGGAGTGTCTGGAAGATAAAGAAAAACGCACTTCTGTTCCGTGGGATGAATTGATTGCAGATGATAAAGAGTCTCTCGGTCAAAGAAAATTGAGTTCGTTTTTGTGTCCGTGGAAATAAGTTAAAAAAATCACAACAAAAAGCCCGTGGCGAATGCCACGGGCTTTTTGTTGCTTCTAAAAATTATGTTTATTTAGAAATAAGCAATGTTTTTGAATCAAGCTTAAGACCAGATTCTACGTCTTTTTTGTCGCCGAGTTTAAGAATATCTACAGCGACGTTTGAACCTGTCTGAGAGAGATTTATAACAACATCGAAATATTTTTCCAAGTTTGCAGGAACTACATCTGCAAGTTTAGCGCCTTCTGATGTTGCAGAAGTCCATACAGTTACTTTTTCTGACTGTGCATAGCCTGCAACTGCTTTAACATCGTCTTCTGAAACTTTTGTAAAGTCGATTCCGTCCATTACAACGCCTTTTACAGCAATTCCTGCTGCAGAAAGAGCTTTGAGTGTGTTTACAACTTTTGTAACAGAGAAGTTGTCGAGAGAGAAGTTGAGGATTGTGCGTTTTGAAACTACATCTGTTTTTAGTTCCGCACTGTTTCCTGCTGATTTTTTAGCAATTTCTGCAAAAATTCCATCGTACCATGAAATTACGTTTGAAGAATGAAGATCAAAAGTTACGTGAACAAGCTGTTCGTCTTTTAACAAAGTGTCCATTCCAAACTGAACAAGCACTGATGTCTTTCCCAAGCCTTTTTTAGAAGTAACTAGACCGAGGCCACCTTCTTTAAGACCACCTTCTGTTGCAGCATCAAAAAGGCGAACTGGGCTTTTATTGTAAAGATCCTGTTTTACCATGTGTTTCTCCTATAGGAAATGTAAGTCCGGCAAAATACCGGACTTTTTTGAGTTGCTTAAATCGAATTAAGCGTTCTTTTTTGCTTCCTGATGCTTTTTGATAAGCTCATCAGCTACAGCGTTTGGAACTTTTCCATATTTAAGGAATTCCATTGTAAATTCAGCTTTTCCCTGTGTAGAAGAACGAAGGATTGTTGAGAATCCGAACATTTCTGAAAGTGGAACTTCTGCGTTTACAGTTGAGATGTTGTTTTCATCTGTTGATTCGAGAATTACACCACGGCGCTGGTTGATAAGACCAAACATATTTCCCTGGAATTCAGTAGGTCCTTCGATAGAAACCTTCATGATTGGTTCAAGAATAACAGGCTTTGCCTTTTCATAAGCTTCACGGAATGCACCGATAGCAGCTGTCTGGAATGCAATATCAGAAGAGTCAACTGGATGGTACTGACCGTCGTTAATTGTTATTTTTACACCAACAACTGGAGCTCCGATAAGAGAGCCTTTTTCCATTGCGCGGCGGAAACCTTTATCACAAGAAGGAATGTATTCGTTAGGAATTGCACCGCCCTTGATTGCGTCTACAAATTCGTAGTCTTTGTCGGCGAGAGGCTCCATGAATCCTGCAACGCGTCCGTACTGACCAGAACCACCTGTCTGCTTTTTGTGTGTGTAGTTGAAGTCTGCACGAGCCTGGATTGATTCACGGTAAGCAACCTTTGGAGGAGTTACTTCTACTTCGCATTTGTATTCACGTTTCATACGCTCAACGTATACTGCAAGGTGGAGTTCACCCATACCTTTGATGATTGTTTCATTTGATTCTGGATCAAGCTCTGTCTGGAAGGTAGGGTCTTCTTTTGTAAAGCGGTTGAGGGCTTTAGCAAAATTTGCGGCCATTGACTTGTCTTTTGGCTTGATAGCCTGGGAAATAACTGGCTTTGGAACGAACATAGAAGTCATAGCTACGTTGATTCCTTCTGCACAGAAAGTATCGCCTGAAGCACAGTCAACACCGAACAATGCACAGATGTCGCCTGGTTCTCCAACGCTAATATCTTCCATTGCAGCAGAATTCATGCGTACAAGACGACCAACCTTGAATCTTTTGCCTGTACGAGTATTTGTAAGTTCGCATCCTTTTGGAATACGTCCCTGGTAAATACGGATGTATGTGAGCTGACCGAACTGACCATCATCGAGTTTGAATGCGAGTGCAACAGCTGGCTTGTCTGGAACATTGAAAAGTTCAACTTGTTCTTCGTTTTTGTCGAGATCGAGAGCATAGTTGTGAACTTCTGTCGGGTTAGGAAGATAGCGGACAACACCATCGAGAAGTGGTTGAATACCTTTGTTTACGTGAGCTGAACCGCAGAATACACTGACAAACTGTTCTGCAAGAGTTCCCTTGCGGATTGCAGCAATGAGTTCTTCTTCTGTTGGTTCTTCGCCTTCGAGAACTTTTTCCATAAGGGCGTCATCGAAGTTTGCTGCTTCTTCAATCAATTCCTGATGATAGCGTGCGGCATCGTCTTTCATATGAGCTGGAATATCTGCATAGCGGAGATTTTCACCGTTTTCACCATCGAAGTAAATTGCTTTCATTCCAACGAGGTCTACAACACCTTCGAGTTTGTCTTCAAGACCGATTGGAAGTTCAACCATGTGTGCATTGAGAGCGAGTTTGTCGCGAAGCTGACCGCATACACGAATTGGATTTGCACCCTGACGGTCGCATTTGTTTACGAATGCAACGCGAGGTACATGATAGCGTTTGAGCTGTCGGTCTACTGTAATAGACTGTGACTGAACACCTGCTACAGCACAGAGAATCATGATTGCACCGTCAAGAACGCGAAGAGAGCGTTCAACTTCTACTGTAAAGTCAACGTGTCCCGGTGTGTCGATCAAGTTGATTGTTGTGTCTTTCCATTGAACCTGTGTTGCAGCTGACTGGATTGTAATACCGCGTTCGCGTTCCAGTTCCATGTTATCCATCACAGCGCCAACACCGTCTTTACCGCGAACTTCGTGAATAGCGTGAATTTTGTTACAATAGAACAAAATACGTTCAGAAGTTGTTGTTTTGCCTGAGTCAATGTGGGCACTGATACCGATATTACGTACTTTAGTAATATCAAAAGCCATATTGTTACCTCTCAAAAAAAAGTTTACAATTTAAAAACCGTTTAAAAATTTATCATATATAATGATTTCAAGATAACGGTAGATTAAAACAATATAACTGAATTTTGTACGTTATTCAATTGGTAAAAAGTAAAAATTACTTTAATTCCTTAAAAACAAAACCTTGCGCTAAAAAAAATAATCAATTGTTGTTAGTTTTTTTGTTTGAATGTGATTTTTATTGATGATGTAAAGTGCTTTTTTTTAATTTTCCAGGCGGCGGACAGAGAATATGTGCTGCTGTCTTTTGTTCCGTTGTATAAAACTGAAGCGAGCGAACCAGAAATTCTTATGTTGCGTTTTCTTCCGAGCGATATTGAAGAATCTAGCGAAAATTCTTGTTTTACGCTGTCATTTTCGGTTTTAGACGGATAATGTCTTCCTTTTATAGTAAATTTTTTTGAAAAATTCGGAGAAGTTTTTGATATGCCGAACAGAATTTCGTAAAATTTATTTGGAATTGAACTTTTTGAAGGCGGATTTCCAGAAATAAGAATGTTTCCGCCGGTAAAATTCGATTTGAACGAAAAATTTGGTTTTTCAAAGATAAAGCCTGCCGCAATTTTTGCAATATTTATTGAAGAAACTTCGCTTGTTCCGGCAATTTTCCATGTTTCGGTGGCAGTTATGCCGAATCTGAGCAAATTTCCGCCTTTCGTAAGAAAAACAAGCTGCGGGTTTAAAGAAGCCTGCTCTGCCGTTTTTATGATTGACGAATCTGAAGAAATGAGCGGAACCGCTTTTGGAGAAATTTTTGTTGTCGGAATTGCAAAAAAAGAAGCATCAAGAATAAAATTTTGCGCTGAAAGTCTTATTTTTGAATTAAAGTAAAAAGCGTTGATTCCGTAAGGATTTTGCTGAAAACATGAATAAAAATTGAATTTAAAAAAAGGCGAGATGAAAAAGTTTTCCCAGAAAAAAGAATTGCATCTTTGGCTTGTAAAAGTACAGTTGTTTTTTTTAAGATACGAAGAATTATTTTCCAGAATTGTTGAAGAAAAAGTTATGTGGCTTTGAAAAAATATTTTTTTTGAAAAATGAATTTTTGTTTTTGCGCTAAAAAAAGCCGCCCGGTCTTCGTATCTGAACGCTGCCTGGACCAAAAACGGAATGTTTTTCTTAAAAAAATCCAGACTGCAGAAAAAGGCGGGCGGCTTTTCGGTTGAGGAAATAGTCGGAAGAGAAAAGCCGATTCCTGCCGAAACCGGAAAACTTTTTTGAACAGGATTTGACGAAATTGCGGGCACAGGATTTTTTAAGCGTCCAATCGATTTTGAAAAACTGATTGAACCTGCGGCAAGCGTTAAAGGAATTGTGTTTTTAAAAAGAGTTGAATTTGCGCTCCAGCGTCTGTCTGAAAAAATCGAATTAAAATTTTTCGATTTAAAGGCAGAAGAAAATTCTGAAAATTCGCTTTTTGGAACAGAAACAAAGCCTCTCAAAAAAATTGAACCGAAGTTAACCAGAATTCCGCCTGAACCTGAAAAAGAATTTTGTTCGTTTGCAGAAAAATAAAAGTTTCCGCTGGATTTTAATTCAAAATTGAATTGAGGCTCTTTTCCGAAAGCTGGAAAAAATATTTGTAAAATAAAACCTAATAGAAATAATCTTTTCATCACAATATAAGTTGAGATGAATGTTAATTTTTGACAATTTTTTGGAAATATTTTTGAAAAAAAACGGGAATTTTATTTTGCGGCAATGATTGGAGGGGGGCCGGAGGCAAACAAACGCCTGCGTTTGGTCGTAGCCCCGGAAAGCATGGTGGGGCAAGAATTGCCCCAGCCGCCCTTAATTTTGAACTATATAGCTGTTTATTTTTGCAAATTCATTTGTCGAGGCAATGCGTTTTTGCCAATATTCGGCTTCGCTTTTTGTTGTGTAAGGTCCGACGCGTACACGGTAGAACAATTTTCCTTTTGCGTCGTTGTAAGTGAACACTTCGTTCGGAATTTTGTTGTTTTCGAGGCTTGTGCGCGCTTCGTCCGCGGATTTTTTTGCTTCGTATGAGCCCACCTGAATCCAGTAAGAAACTGGTTTTTGCGCTGTGGTTTTTGCCGATTTTGCGGTTTTTGAAACAGATTTTGCAGTTGCTGTAACTTTTTTTGCCGGAGTTTCTTTTTTTGAAACTGTTTTTGAAACGGCGGTTGTTTTTGGCTTTGATTCTGTTTGAGCTTGCGGAACAGCTGTTTTTTCCGCTTTTTCGTTTCTGTTATTTTCGTTTAACTGCTCTGCCGTGTAAATGTTTTGAGGTGTAACCTGCGAAACGGCATTTGGGTTTGTTTTGAGCGCATTTAAGTCGATTGTTGTGGTTGTTCCTGTTCCATAAACGAGAGCGCTGTCTGTAAATACGGTTACATTTTTTGCGTTGATTGGATTTTCGTTTGGAGAAGAGCTTTCGTTCTGCTGATTTGTGTTTTGAGCGAACTGTTTTTGAGGTTCAATGCCGGTCTGTGCAATTGCATTTGCGTTTGACTGCGGCAAAGGCTGAACCGCATCCTGAGCTGTGGTCTGTGAGTTGCTGTTTAATGTCTGATTGTTTTCTGCAAAAATTGATGAATCTGGAACTTTTGCAGAAGAAACCCAGCCGTCAGCAGGATTTGAGTAAGTTTGAGATGCGCCTGTTTTTTGAAAGGAAAGCAAAAGGGCAGCGCCTGCGACTACCAATAAAAATATACCTGATGCAGCGACAATCCATAAAGTTTTTTTCTGTTCCATAATATTTTAGCTCCCGATACAGTGCAATTTTTTCACTATAGTTTTTATCGGAATTTCAAAAAAAATGTTTAGTTTTTTATGAAGATGACTGGAAGTTTTGTTTTTTTATATTCGGAAAGAAGTTTGTTTTGGGTTTTAAAACGTTTTATTATCTGTTTGAGAGGCATTTTGTCGCGGCGTTTTGCGCGTATAAGGCGTTTTATGAATGGTGCAGTGACAAAATAGATTTTTGAGCAAAGCTCCAAAAGTTGCGGCGTCTTGTAAAGGACTGTCGCGTTTAGAAAAATGGTTTTGTTTTTATTCTGCGCGATAAATTCTTTTGCAAGGCGGACAGTTTCCGGATAAACGAGGTCTTCTTGTTTTTTTAGCAAGTCCGGCTGCGCAAAAATCAAGGCGCCGAGCGCACGCCTGTTGAGGCTGCCGTCTTTGTTTTGCAATTCGATTTTTGCTTTTTTTGCGTCTTTCTCAAAGGTTTGGAGAATTTGCGGTGTGAGTTTTTCGATTGCAAGATGTACTGTCTTGTCGAGGTCTAGGGAAACGCATTTTTTGTCCGCAGTTTGCGAGCATAGTTTTTGAGCGGCATAGTTTTTTCCTGCCGCCATCTGTCCGCAAAGACAGATTATTTCCGGCGAGTCAGGAATCAATTTTAAAAAAAAATTTTTGTCAGAAAGTTTTACAATTTTTTTCATAAATTTTCAAAATTAGTGGAATTCGCCCCAGGTTTTTCCGCTTTCTACGCTTACTCTCAAAGGAACATTCAACTGAACTGCGTGTTCCATTTTTTCGGTTATAAGGGCGATTGTGTCGCTTACCGGCTTTTGGCCTTCTGGACATTCAAAAAT
Source organism: Treponema sp. UBA785 (assembly GCF_002297065.1). NCBI lineage: Bacteria > Pseudomonadati > Spirochaetota > Spirochaetia > Treponematales > Treponemataceae > Treponema > Treponema sp. UBA785. The sequence continues at coordinate 18,448 of NZ_DBJD01000039.1, forward strand.
CAATTCGTCGTGAACCTGAAGCAAAAGCCTTGCTCCTGTCGGATTTTCTTCGAGCGCCTTAGAAACGTCAATCATCGCTTTTTTTACAATGTCTGCCGCGCTTCCTTGAATTGGACTGTTTTTTGCAATGCGGATTGCACCTTCTTTTTCCATTTTGTTTGCAGAATTTATTCCGCGGATCCACCGTCTGCGTCCCATAATCGTTTCGATAAAACCGTTTTTTTCTGCCTGTTCAACGTTTTTGTCAAAAAAATTGCGCACGCCCGAATAGACCATAAAATAGTTTGCAATAAATTCTGAGGCCTGGGTTCTTGAAATTTTCAAGTCCTTTGCCAGCGAAAAAGCGCCCATTCCGTACATTAAACCGAAGTTGAGGGTTTTTGCATTTCTGCGCATTTCTGCCGTTACGCTTTCCATCGGAAGTCCGTAAATCAAGGCGGCCGTCGACTTGTGAACATCGGTTCCTTCGTTGAACGCTTTGCTCAAGTTTTCATCTCCGCTTAAATGGGCGAGGATTACAAGCTCAATCTGAGCATAATCTGCCGAAATCAAGACTTTTCCCTGAGGCGCTGTAAAAGCCGAACGGATTTTTCGTCCTTCTTCCGAGCGAACCGGAATATTTTGCAAATTCGGGTCTTTTGAAGAAAGTCTTCCTGTTGCAGTTCCAGTCTGCATAAAATTTGTGTGAACTCTTCCGGAAGAATCTGCCATTTTCGGCAAAGTTTCAACATAAGTCGAAAGAAGTTTTGCCTTTGCCCGATAATCCAAAATCATTCCAGGAACGCAGTCAAATTCGCGCAAAGATTCCAAGACGTCCGTATCCGTCGAGTATCCGGTCTTTGTTTTTTTGCCCGGCTTGAGTTTTCTTTCGTCAAAAAGAACCGCGCTCAGCTGTTTTGGCGAAGCAATATTGAATTCGTGTCCGACCTGAGCGTAAATTTCTTTTTCTGCCTTTAAAATCTGGGTTTTCAGTTCAATTTCGTAGTTTGCAAGGCAGGTAGAATCCAAATGAATTCCGTCAATTTCCATTTTTGCAAGAACTGGAAGAACCTGCATTTCCATTTTTTCAAAAAGCTCCCAAAGATTTGAGCTTTTTAATTCGTTTTCAAAAAGTTGCCAAAGCTGCAGCGTAAAATCAGAATCTTCCGCGCCGTATTTTGCCGCAACGTCGATTTTTACATCTGCAAAAGTCTGGTCTTTGCCGACAATTTCTTCAAATTCCGTGCCCTTAAGCCCCAGTTTTTGTTCTGCCAGAGTTTCCAGCGCAAAAGGAGATTTTCCAGTTCTGTCAGGTTCCAAAAGCCAAGCCGCAACCATAGTGTCGCAAAGTTTAAAATCCGGACGTTCCCCTGCGCTTTGCGCCGGGTCGGGCTCTTGCTCGACGGGGGCGCTCGCGGCGATCCCTAACGCATTTTTTCCCAAAAGATTAAGTCCGTTGTAAAAAAGCACTTCAATGTCAAACTTTGCATTGTGCATTACAACGGTTGTTTCCGAAAAAAATATTCGCTTTAACTGTTCAAAAGCGTCTTTTTTTGAGATTATTGGCGGAGCAAAGAGGGGATCTTCGTTCAAAATCAAAGGAACGTAAATTCCGCTTCCTTTTTTGTACGCAAGAGAAAATCCCACTAAATTTGCTTCGCGTGTGTTGAGGCTGTCGGTTTCTGTGTCAAATGCGGCAGTTCCGGTTTTTAGAGCTTCGTCTACAAATTTTTTTAATGCCTGCAAATCTGTGCATGCAGAATAATCGCCCCTATTTTTTTTGATTTCTGTTGCAACCTGCGAAAATTGTTTTTTTTGCTCGGAATCTTTTTCGTTTTTTGGGGAAGTTTTCTCGGTTTTTGCTGTTTTTTCGCTGAGTTCAGAATATGTTTTTGCCAGTGCCGGAAGTTCGCGTTTTATCATTTCGCTGCAAAATTCTTCTAAATTAAGTTTTTTTATTTTAAAATTTTCAAGGCAGTCTTCACATTCTGGCTTTAGCTCTTCAATTGGAACATTTTCTTCAAGAGTAATCAGTTTTTTTGAAAGAAAGGCGTTTTCTTTGTCCGAACGGATTTTTTCGCCAATGCTTCCTTTTATCGAGTCTGCGTTTTCGTAAATTTTTTCGAGGCTTCCGTATTCGTTTAAAAGTTTTACCGCAGTTTTTGGACCAACGCCTTTTACTCCAGGAACATTGTCCGCGCTGTCGCCCGTAAGGCTTAAAAGATCAAGTATTTTTTCTGGCTTTAAGCCCCATTCGTTTTCGACGTCCTGCGCATCTGCTTCTGCCCAGGTTTTTACCTTGTCTGGCTTCAGCATGTGAATATTTTGGTTTGTGAGTTGCTGCAAATCTTTGTCAGCGCTCAAAATCAGACAATGCTGTCCTTTTTTGTCGCACTGCCTTGCAATTGTTGCAACTACATCGTCTGCTTCGTAGCCGTCAACTCTCAAAACTGGAATTCCAAGCACTTTTAAACATTCCTCAATCATTGGGAACTGCGCTTTTAGCTCTTCCGGAGTTTTTTGCCTTGTTGCCTTGTAATCTTTGTATGCAAGATGCCGGAAAGTCGGCGTCCGGCTGTCCATTGCCGCAATAAAATACTTTGGCTTAAAATTCTTTATTAAAATGCTTAAATTTCTAAAAAAACCAAAAACTGCGCTTATGTTCTGTCCTTTTGAATCTGTCAGCGGCCGGCTAAAAAAAGCATAATATTCTCTAAAAATTAAACCGTAGCTGTCCAGAATAAAAACTGTGTTTTCGTCAATAAAATTTGCCATTCGTGTTTACCTTAAAATAAAATTTTTTCTATTAAAGTATAAATGTTATTAAGAAAAACTTGAACTGATTTTTAGAGGCCGGCCTTCCATTTCGACTGTTATGTCTGCAATTTCCTTTGCTTCTGATTTTTCGTGCGTTACAAAGATTACTGTTTTTGGACTTTCGCTCAAGAGTTTTTTTAGGGTTTGCTCGAGGGATTTTTTGATTTTTTCGTCCAGCGACTGAAAGGCTTCGTCCAAAAGCAAAATTTTTGACGGAAAAGCGAACGATCGGGCCATTGCAACTCTCTGTTTTTCGCCGCCGCTCAAATTTTGAGTTTTTTCGTCTTTGCGCTCAAATAATCCTGTGGCTTTTAAATATTTTTCTGCAATTTCTTCTGCTTTTTTTGCTCCGAAAATATTAAAAAGAGGCAGAAAAACGTTTTGAAAAACCGTGAGAGAAGGCAAAAGCCGCGGTTCCTGAAACAAAAACGAAACTTCCGGGTTTGTAAGCGCAATTTGCGTCAAAAGCGTTGTTTTTCCGCTTCCGCTCGGCGCAAGAATTGCCGTAATTTTGTTTTTTTGGAATTCATAATTGAAATTTTCAAATAAAAGTTTATTGCCTTTTTTTATCGTAAGGTTTTTGATTTTGACAGAAGTTGAATTCTGTTCTGTTTGATTTTTTTCGCAAGATTTTTTTTGAAAAGATTCTGTTTTTTTGTTTTTTGATATTTTTTTTGAAAAATCCGGAGAAGTCAGGGTCAAAAAAAGTCTGTCAAACGCTTTATGCAAAATTTTTTCAAAGGCGAACGAAAGAAAAACGAGCATAATTGTAGTTGCAAGAAGAGCTGAGCTTTCGAGCTGGACCTGCGCATTCTGTAAAATTGCTCCGAGCGCTTTTTTTGGAATGCTCAAAACTTCTGCTGCGGCGACAACTTTCCAGCTCATTCCAAAAGTTGAAAAAATTCCGCTTTCGATAAAATTCTGGAGTTTTGGAAGGACGATAAAACGGATTTTTTGAAATTTTGTGAGCTTAAAGACTTTTGCCATAAAAAAAAGTTTTTTGTCTTCTGCGTTAAAATCAAGTCCAGAACTTACAGCAGCGGTCATAACCGGAAAAGCCATTAAAACTGCGCTAAAAATCGGCACAAAATCTGAATTAAATACAAAAACCGCAAGCAAAATAAACGAGACTGCAGGAACTGAACGGATTAAGGAAAGCGGAAAAGCTATAAATGCCTTAAAAAGCGGGAAAATTCCGGAAAGAACTCCGGCAGTAATTCCCAAAAAAACAGAGATAAAAAAGCCCGCAAAAACGCGGAGCGAAGAAAAAAGCGTGCTCTGCCAAAAGTCTCGTGTCGCGCACAGTTCAAAAAATTTAGAAATAGTTGCCGTAAATGTCGGAAAAACGAGAGGATTTTTTGCAAGAACGGCACAAATTTGCCACAAAAATGCGAAACTCAGGATTGAAATAAAATTTACAGTTTTTTTGTTCATTTTAGAGAAAAATAAAAATCGTCGTCAGGAAGTTTTCCTCCGGTTGACTGCGGAGATTCCTGTAAAAAAACAGAAAGAATTGATTCAATCTGCTTTTTTGCCGTCAGCGAATCCTGCCAGATAAAATTTGCGTTCGGAATTGACTTTTCTGCAACAGCCGCTTTTAACCCCAAATTTGCTTTTTCTGCAAGAATTCCTGCTTCCTTTGGATTTTTTACAGTCCACTCGTTCGATTTTGCGTAGAGAGCGGCAATTTTTTTTATGAGCTTTTTGTTGTTTTTTGCAAAATCTGCATTTGCGACTAAAAGCGTCATTGGAAAAGTTTTTTCTGTAAGTTTTTCGTATTCTGCCTGAATATTTAAAATGCGTTTGACTTGCGGAGACTTTGTCTGGGCAACTGTTGCAAAAGGTTCCGGAACGAGAGCAAACTCGATTTTGTCCGAGATTAAGGCCGCGGCGATGTTTGCGTTAGGAATTGAAAAATCCAGATTTACCTGATTTTTCAGTCCGTTTTTTGAAAGCAGATATTTTAAAATGAATTCGGGAGTCGCGCCTTGTCCTGCGCATTGCACTGTTTTGCCTTTGAGCGATTCCAGAGAAAAATTTTGCGGAAAGCCTGTTTTTGAGAGAAGATAAAGGTTTCCATTTCCTGTAACTCCAAGGCAGACGATTTTTTTGTTTGAAGAATTAAAGACTTTTGCAGCAATGTTTGGAGGAAGAAAACCTATGTCTAGCTCTCCTTTTAAAAGTTTTGGAAGTTCTGTTTGAACAGAAGCGCAGTTTTCAAAGGCGAGATTTTTGACTTCGGAACTGTTTTTGTTTTCTATTAAATAAGCGCATGGAATTGCAGAAGGTCCGTTTAGAACTCCTATGCGCACTTGTTTTTGCTTTGCAAATGTTGAAAAAACTGATGATAAAATAACAGAAACTGTCAAAATTTTCTTTATTTTTTGTGAATTTAAATTTTTGAAAATTTTCATAAAAAACTCCGTAAATGTACGCCGGATTGCAGCGGCGCAAGGCGTTTTAAGGCGGCGGTTGCGCTTTTGCGAAAGCGTCGCCTTAAAATGAAGCGGAAGCGGAACCGCGAAAAGCCGGTTTTTGAATGGACTGGAACTTCGGAGCAAGAAAATATGCGGTACTTTAGGAAGTCTTCGTCCAAATTTTAAATTTGCTCTTTTGCAATTTTTTCCATGTCGGCTTTTTTAGGAATTCCGTCTGCATCTGGTTTTGAGCCGGAATTTGCATAAAGAGTTAAAAGTCCGTTGCCCAAATTTGGGTTTGTGATTACTCCTGGACCTGCAATACAGCCTCCTTCGCAGGCCATAACTTCGATTAAATTAGGGCAGTTTTCTGGCTGAGGAAGTTCTCCTGCGCTGATTTTTCCGTAATTTGAAAGAATTTTTATTTGGTCTTTTGTTAGTCCGTTGATTACGAGCGGGCGGAGAATTGACTGGTCTTTGAGGCGAATTTTTACGCTCTGTGCAACGCCGCCACTTTTTGCAAAATTTCTGCCGGAAACTGTAGGAACGTATTTTTCTGGTTTTTCCGGAGATTTTGAAGGTTCGATTTGTTTTGCCGCAAAGAGAGCGTTTATTTCGTCAACTGTAAGAACATAGTCCACTGTGTCTGAATCCATGCCTTCGCGTTTTTTTGCAAGACAAGGACCGACAAAAACTGTAACGCAGTCTGGATCGGCTTTTTTTGCAAGCATGGCTGTGTAAATCATTGGAGATTTTGTTTCGGAAACGCATTTTGCCAGCTGGGGAATATGGATTTGAACGGCGCGTACATAGGCCGGGCAGCAGCTTGTTGTCATGATTTTGTCTCCGCTCTTCATCCTTTCTGAAAATTCTTCGGCTTCGCTGTCGGCTGTCATGTCTGCTCCGGCGGCAACTTCCCAGACTTTGCTAAATCCTGCCTCTAAAAGAGCGCCGTTGAGTTGTCCGGGTTTTAAGCCTTTGAACTGTGCTCCGATTGCAGGCGCGTACATGGCGACTACTTTTTTGCCTTCCATTATGTTTTTTATAACGTCAAAAAGCTGGGATTTTGCCATCATTGCGCCGAAGGGACAGTTTGCCATGCATTTTCCGCAGAAAATACATTTTTCGTAGTCGATTTGTTCCCTTCCTTCCGAATCTTTTGCAATCGCTCCGACCGGGCAGGCTTCTTCGCAGGGAACAACTGTTTTTATGATTGCGTGGTATGGACAATTTTTTAGGCAGAGACCGCAGTTTATGCATTTTGAAGTGTCGATTTTTGCCCTGCCGGTAACTTCAATTGCCTGACGCGGACAGTTCATCTTGCATGGACGGGCAAGACAGGCCTGGCAGGCGTCTGTCACAAAGTGATGAGGTTTTGCACAAGCGTTGCAGGCGTTTTTGTACATTGTTAAAACCGGCCAAGTTGGTTTTTGTCGGCGGAATGCCTGCTTTACGTAATCTGCGAGCGGCTTTTGAGGGTCGTAGTCTTCGAGTGAAAATCCGAGGTCTGCAACGATGCGGGCACGGACAATGCTTCTGTCGTTTTCGAGCGAGCCTGTAACAGGAATTGTTCCGTCTGGAACAACTTTTTCTGGAATAAGTTCAATCTGGCTGACTGTTTTTGAATCTGAAAGTTTTCCTTCTAACTGCAATTTTACAATTTCGGCAAGGACATTTTTTTTAAGAATTGCCATGTTGTTGTTTGTGTTAAGCATAAAAGTTACCTCATTATTTTATAGTGTATCACTTTTTTTAAGACTTTGAAGTTTTTATAAAACGATATTTGAAAAAACTGTTTAAAAAATGCTTTGATTTTATTTAAACCGAATGTTATTTACCTATTGTGTGATGCGGAAGAAATTTGTTCTTGATATAATACATCTTATGATTAGAGAAGAAATTAAAGATGAAGAATTGTTAAAACACTTGAAGTCTATTCACAAAGACGAAATGACTATTTTTGTTATGGCTGACGGCCGGGTGCGCGGCGCTTTTTTGAATGGAACCCGGCTTGTGAATCAAATGCGCGCCAACCAGCATCTTGGAATTCTTGAAACTCTCGTGCTTGGCCAGGCTGAACTTTGCGCAGCGCTTATGATTCCTACGATGAAAGGCAGGGAACACGTTTCTCTGCACTACGAGTCTAACGGTCCTGCCGTTGGTTTTGGAGTTGAAGCGGATTCTTCTGGATATGTGCGTGGACATTTGCTTCAAAATCCAATTCCTGTCGAAAAACCTCTTGAAAACTGGGATCTTGCTCCATTTTTTGGAGAAGGCACTTTGACTGTCCGGAGAATGGGCGAGGGAATGAAGGCTCCGCAGGTTGGAATGACAGAAATTCTCTACAAAAACATTGCAAAGGATTTGACTCATTATTTTGCTCAGAGTGAGCAGATTCACACCGCTTTTAACACCAGCATCCAGTTTGACAGACAAGGACGTGTAATTGGAGCAGGCGGAATGTTTCTTCAGGCTCTTCCAAAGGCAGGCGGAAAATCTTCTGTAAAAACTGAGCAGGTTGAAAACGACATTGACTCAAAGGATGATGAAGATGAGGAGCTCCTTATAAGGGTTGAAAATGCCTTTAGCGCAATGCCGTCAATTGGAAAATGGTTTAGCGACGGTGGCGACATGGAAGACGTAATTTACGGACTTTTCAGGGAATTTAATCCGACGGCAGTTTTGAGCCGCGAAATTATTTTTGACTGTCCTTGCAGCGCAGAGTATTACGCACGGCAGATTAAGGCTCTTCCAAAAAATGAACTTGCCGATATTCTTGCAAACGATCCTGATCCATTGGAAATTGTCTGCCACAACTGCGGTTCAACTTATAAAATTCCAAAATCGATGCTTGTGTAAGTTATGATTCTGTAAGAATCTGCCGATACTGACGATAGAAAGCCTCTGAAAATTTATATTTTGAGGTTGCTCTGTAATTAAATAGAAACTCTGGGCTTTTTGTCTGGTCGAAAAGAGGGTTGTATGTTTAAAGCGCGTAGACGAATTGGTCTTACTCTGGTTTATATTTTTCTTTCGTTGATATTTCTTTCTCTGGCTGTTTTTCTTGTGCCGCAGACTAAAATTAACGACTTTGTTGATTATTCAAATACGTTTCCTACGACCGTAACTGCGGTTTTGTTCTGTGTTTTAATCATGATTGCAAGTACGCTTTATTCGATGGTTCGTCTGCATCTTGAAAAAAGCACGATGAGAAGCGGCGAAACTGCTTTTTTGACGGAATTTACCGATAAGCTGCGTCTGTGCTATTCAATGGAAGATTTTTACAACCTGATTGCAGATGTTTTGGAAGTAAAGGCCGACTGTTCTGTTTTGTACATTAACCGTATGACAAATTACGTTCTCTACAATTCACCAAACCGGCTTAGTTCAGATCCTGCGAGAATGGAACTGCTCGAAAGAAATTATTCGATTGACTGGGAAGAGGGAACTTTCTTTTTAGGCGACAATTTCGGTATTGTTTCTAAAAGCCGTAAGTCGCGGGGTTTTTTCATTTCGTCTAAGGGTTTTCATTTTTTTGTTTTTTGTCGTTACACAAAATATTTTGATATGGAAGTTTTTCCAAGGCTTTACGAGGAATTGGGACGTTTTCAGCTGCGCGCGGAAACTATTTCCAGTCTTTCTGAAATTTCTGAGCTTTCAAAGGAATGGGAGCAGCTTGCAGAAACTCAGCGTGCCTTTTTGCCGCAGAGAATGCCGGAAGTTGACAGGGTTAAACTTGCCGCATATTTCCGTCCGCTGATAAATGTTTCTGGAGACTATTATACGGTTCTTCCGATTGACGAGCACAAAACTCTTGTAATGCTTGGAGACGTTTCTGGAAAAGGTCTTGCGGCGGCCCTCGTCATGGGACTTGTAATGAACACGGTAAAAATCAAGGAAAACAAGGAAGATTTGCCGGGCATGATTATGGCGATCGACAAATCCATTAAAGACATGCACCTTCAGGATAAATATACTGTTTTGTTCATTGGAATCATCGACACTCAAAAAATGACAATTCGCTATGTAAACGCTTCTATGTCCGATCCGATTATTGTAACCCGTTCTCCGGACGGCTATAGAATAAAATCTCTTTCTTCAAACTGTCCGATTGTCGGAATTATTCCTATTGACGAAGTTGAAGTAAGCGAACAGCGTCTTTTTTCCGGAGACCTTATTATGATGGCAAGTGACGGTGTTTCTGAAGTTATGAATGCGGACAAAGTTGAATTGGGTGATACACAGCTATTTACTGATACGATAAAAAAAAGCGCCTCTAAAGAGCCGCGCGAGTTCATAAAAGATATTACGGATCTTGTTTTTAGTTATAATGCGGATACTCGCCTTCACGATGACCTTACAATGCTCGTTGCAAAACTTCAGGGCTAGGAGAAATTGTTATGATTTATGTTGTTCTAAACCTTGTAATGGCGGCTTTTGCCGTTGGCCTTGCATTTTATATCGATCACCGTTCTGCAGAAAACGTAAATAATCCTCTTACGACAATGTGCGTTTATCTTGCAGTTTCTTGTGTTGCAATAGCTCTTATGTTATGGTCTACTTTTTACGCATCAGACCGAATGCCTCTTCTGTTTTTCCGCCTTGCTCTTATTGCGGCAACAGTTTATTCAATTGATTTTTGTGTTTACTGTATTTTGTTTCCTTCTTATAACCGTCCAGCTGTTGTAAAGACGATAAAATGGGGGTTGGTTCTGGTTTCTGTTTGGTTTGTCTTTACTCAGATTACCGGAATTACAATTACAGAATTTCTTGGTTTAAGCGTTGATTCTAAGCCTCTTTTTAAAGGACAGCTTACAAACTATTTTCCTGTAACTTGGTTTGAAGTTTTTCAGGCGCTTCTTTTGATTGGATGTCCTGTTCTTTCCGTTTTAATTATGATTTTGCGTGCAGAAAACCGCGATGACCGTCTTAACATGCAGAAGTCGCTTTTGAACGTGCTTGCGCTTGTTGCCGGCTGGATTTCTTTTTGGGTAATCAAGCAGGCCTGCGGGCGCGTTCCAATGTTTTCTTCTCTTGTTTTTGTTGCAGTCGCAGTTATTCAGGTACTCCTTTCTTATAATTCTCATCAGAACTTTCTGTACGATTTAAAATATGTAGTCGGTGTTTTTGTTACTTTTATTTCCTGCTATCTTGCTCCTGCCGTTGTTGTTGGAATTTTCTTTCCGCGTTTGTGGCCGGAATTTGCCCTGTCGCACTTTGTCTTCTTTTTGGAAATCGGCATTGTAATTGTAGTCTGTATTACAATTTCTTATCAAATTTCGAAATTCCTTGCGAAAAAACAGTATTTCCGCTCTTTCCAGTATGCTGAAGTTTTTGAAGAGCAGCTATCTAAGCTCGACTATGGTGAAGATCCGGAAAAAATTGTTCACGATATGCAGAATATTTTTATTCACAACCTTGGTCTGTCGAAAATGCACGTTTTTGTAGAAAGCGAAAATATTCTCAAGGCGATTTATGAGCAAAACGGAAGTCCGGAACTCACCCTCGACATAAAAAATGCTGTTTTTGACGCAATGCTCAACCAAAACCGCATGGTTGTTTTAAAAAGTCAGGTTGATAACGGACATCTTTTTGAACGCAACAAGCATGAGCTGTTAAAACTTTTTGCGGATACTTCTTCTGAAGCCATAATTCTTCTTGCAGAAGGCCGCCGCATTGTCGGTCTTATTACCCTTGGTCAAAAAGCCGGCGGAAACATCTACGCTGACTACGACTTTATCACGTTTACAAAATTCTATTCTTACTTTTTTGTATTCGGTTATTACATGCGCAATATTTCAAATCAGGCAATTGTCGGAACTGTAAACCGCGAAATCCGTATGTCAAGCCAGATTATTACTTCCATTCAGGAAAACATGGATCCAATTAAGAATCCAAAATACGATACCGGCTACATTATGGAACATGCGCACAATATTGGCGGCGAATTTGTCGATTTAATCCGCCTTTCTGATTCGCGGCATATTTTTATTTTGGGCGACTTGAGCGGGAAAGGAATTTCTGCTTCTATGAGCATGGTAATCATTAAGTCGATTATTCGCACATTCTTGCAGGAAACCCGTGATTTTAAGCTTCTTGTTGAAAAAGTAAACAGGTTTATCCGCTACAATTTGCCAAAAGGAACGTTCTTTGAAGGCGTTTTTGCGCTGCTTGATTTTAATGATGACACAATGTATTACATTAACTGCGGAGTTCCAGCCCTGTTTTTGTACACAAAATCTTATAACAACGTAATTGAAATTCAAGGTGAAGGCCGTGTTCTTGGTTTTGCAAAGGATATTGGAAAACTCATAAAAGTAAAAAAAGTAAAGTTGAATCCAGGCGATGTTATCGTTACCTGTACCGATGGTCTTATCGATTCAAAATCTCTGCGCGGTGAAACCTACGGAAAAGAGCGAATCCAGCGTTCGATTACAGAAAATACTTCCTGCATGGCAAATGTGATGGCTCGCACAATGTACGATTCTGCGGCTGATTTTCTTGCAAAAGAACTTGATGACGATGTTTCGATTCTTGTAATCAAGCGTCTTGCAAATAAGAATTAACGGAGGAAGAATCTAAATGGATGCCTTAAAAGTTGTTGAAAAATTCGGTGCAAATTACGTTCTTTATGAACTTGTCGGTGTCGTAAATTCTTATACTCTTGACGAACTGAAAGGCAAGGTTTATACAGTTGTTGTCGATTCTAACCTTGTGCTTGATTTTTCTTCTGTCGAAGCGATTGATTCTGCGGGAGTCGGTCTTATAATGGGTGGATTTAACGAAGCTGAAGAATTTGATCACCGTCTTTATATAATGAATCCTTCGCCGGTTGTGCGCCAGGCTCTAGATGACACAGGTTTTAGCGATACTTTCTATTTTATACATTCAGTAACCGAGGTTATTTAGCTCTTATGAAAAAATCAGTTTTCTCTTCTTTGTGCGCAATTTTGCTGTTTTTTTGCGGGATTTTTGTTTCTTGCGGACAGAAAAAAAACAAACCTGCAGCAACCGAAAATTTGCAGGCTCAAAATCCAGAGCTTGCAAAATTGAACAGGGTTCTTTCTTCGATGAGCGAACGTGCAAAAAATGTAATTCCAAACGGAAATCCTGAAGAATTCCTGGCAGATTTGCATCGCGTTCTTGAAAGCAGAAAAAATTTTTCTTCGGAAGATTTAAGTCCTTTTTATTTAATCGACAAGCGGCATGCGGTTGGCGCTGATTATGAACCGAAGAATTTAGTTCACCTTGAAAAAAACGATTTATTTGCAATCAATAAAAACAATTTGAGCCTTCGTCCAGAAAGTTTTGAGGCTTTAAAAGTTCTTGCTCAGGCTGCAAAAAATGATGGAATTACGCTGACTGTAAGTTCAACTTACCGTTCCTACGAATATCAGAAAAATCTTTTTGTATATTGGGTAAAAGTTGACGGACTTGAAGAAGCAGAACGCGAAAGTGCGCGCGAAGGAACAAGCCAGCATCAGCTTGGAATGGCCTTGGATTTTGCTCCGGTTGATGACGCCTTTGCAGATACAGTTCCGGGGCAGTGGGTTTACAAGAATGCCGCAAAATACGGCTGGAGCTTGAGTTTTCCGAACGGATATGAAGATATAACAGGTTATCGCTGGGAAAGCTGGCATTTTCGCTACATAGGAGTTGAAGCCTGCGAATTTCAAAAAAAATGGTTTGGCGATGTCCAGCAGTTCATGATGGAATTTCTGGATGCATGGGAAGACAATTAGCTGGGCAAAAACATTTTACATTGTTGACGACCACGAGCTTTTGCGCATCGGCACGATTTCCTACATCGAAAAAAAATCTGGCTGGGTTTGCAAAGGGAATGCCGGCGAGCCTGAACAGG